>JBDNAO010000087.1:0-3892 GCA_039768375.1 Desulfobacterales bacterium
CAATGCATTTGGGAAGTTCCCGGCCAAGGCGCTGGCGTGGTCCCTGATCGTCTGGGTGGTCGTTGGCCTGTGGATTCCAGGTTTCTGGCTGATGGCTACCGGTAAACTTCCTTTTTAGTCTGGTTGCGGTGATTTGCAAAGCCGAATCGCATGCAGAACCGGAAGCTCCAGCAAGACGTGCGCGGGTCGCTCGGACAATAATCATTATAGCAGAGTGATATTGATGCCTTCTCTGGCCGTAAAGAAGACAATGGAAACAGGCAAGAACAAGCCCGTCGTTCTTATTGTCGACGATGAATACAGCGTGCTGCGAGCGTTGGCCAGATTGATCTCGCCGCAAGAATTTACGGCTGTTTGGGTGCCGGACGAACAACAGGGACTGGCAGCACTGCAAGACCAACCGGCAAGGATTCGAATTATTATAATCGATTTGAAATCCTCCGGCATGGGGGGCGGCGGGTTCCTGCAACATGCCAGACATCTGGCGCCGCACGCAGCTGTTCTGATTACCGGTCCTCTGGGTCCATTTTTATATCAGGGCGGCAACTTCTATGAGTTTTCCGGCCCCAACTTGAAACAGGATATCAACGGCATTCTGTTGAGTATTACCCAAAAAATGATCAACGGGCAGATATCCCCCAAAAAAACCGATCGGAAACCTGAGCGCAAGGTCCGATTCGGCGCCATCATCGGCCGGAGTGACAGCATTAACGCGATTTATCGGCTGATTGACCATCTGCAAGGATCTTCCAGCACGGTGTTGATTCAGGGCGAGAGCGGAACCGGTAAGGAGTTGATCGCCCAGACCATCCACCAGACCAGCCCGCGGCAACATCGTCCTTTTGTCGCCATCAATTGCGGTGCCATACCGGCCAATTTAATGGAAAGTGAATTGTTCGGGCATGAGCGCGGCGCCTTCACCACGGCCGTTACCCAAAGAAAAGGGAAGTTTGAAATCGCCGAAGGCGGAACGCTTTTTTTGGATGAAATCGGTGAACTGGACCGGGAGCTACAGGTCAAGTTGCTGCGAGTGCTTCAGGAGAAAGAATTTCAACGCGTCGGCGGAAATAACACCTATAAGACCGATATCCGCATTATAGCGGCCACAAGCCAGGATCTAAACCAGGCGGTTCAAAGCGGACACTTTCGGGATGATCTTTTCTACCGTCTCAATGTCATTCCGGTGCATGTTCCGCCCTTAAGAGAAAGAAGGGCGGATATCCCGCTTTTATTGGATCATTTCTTCAATAATACCGCCGGAGAAATGGGCCGCTGCCTGCCGGTTCTTTCTGAAGAGGCCCTGAATGCCTTGAACAATTACCGCTATCCGGGCAATGTCCGCGAGTTGGCGAACATTGTGGAAAGACTTTTAACGATGTGTCCCGACGGGAAAATCAGTTTCAAAGATCTGCCCCAAGAGGTTCGCGAGGAGGCGGCGTATGCACCTCAAACGGCGAGTGTATTAAATGATTTACCGGATGGGGGCGCTTGTTTGTCCGAGGTGGAAAAAGAACTGATTCTGAAAACCCTCGAAATGACCTCCGGGAATAAAGCCGCCGCGGCCAGGATGATAGGAATAACCCGGCGTCGGTTGTATCTCCGGCTTTCTCAGTACGGGCTTGCATCAGCTTGAAACCGTCACCTCAAGTCACAAATAGAAGGCGGGTTGTAACCTGAGGTGACAACATTGTGTCGAGGCTTTTATCACCCTCGACGGAACAAACAAATTTCTTTTAAATTCAATTGTTTATAAACATGTGCCATCGGACCGTGTGGCACCGCAATTGCAACTATCATTAAATGCTAACCGTATAAATATCTGATTTCCAAATCGAAGAAAGGAGGTGAAACAAAAAGGCCTGGAGCCCTTACCAAACGCAGAAAATATTCGGAGGCGTCTAAATACCATAAAAGGAGGAAAAAAATGGCACGCAAGAAATTGACCAAAATGGCTTACGGCAGCGGCGCTGAGATGATGTTCGGTACCGCCAAGTTTCCGGTAACCACCAAGCGCGGGATCGTCATCGGTGGTGGCTTTGTCCATCCCGAGGTAGTCCCCCATCCCAGACCCGGCAGCGAAAAAACCATGAAAACCCTGCTGCGGGAATATGAAAAAGCCAACGGCGACGCCCTGGAAAGAATGGTTATCGTCGGACACCCGACATTGCAAATTGAAAATGAGCATGTTTACCAGATGACCCACAACCCCAAATGGGGGGGCGAAATTGCCGCCCAGACCGCCAGACAAATGGATGATTATCTTGCAAAATACGGTCTGAAAGCGTCCTACCGCTCCACCCCCGCCGACCTGCGCAAACCCGACATGCATGACATGCGGCAGAGCGATTACACCCACGAGGTCTTAGAGTCCTTTAAGGAATGCTCTAAATATGCGGACGTCGTTTCGATCGAATCGATGGGCGGCAAGGAGATCTTC
This sequence comes from Desulfobacterales bacterium, assembly GCA_039768375.1. GTDB lineage: Bacteria > Desulfobacterota > Desulfobacteria > Desulfobacterales > SG8-13 > JARFQH01. The sequence continues at coordinate 2,438 of JBDNAO010000087.1, forward strand.
GACCACGCCATTATCCGTAACGATATTGCCGGCATTCTTTTCGGGATCGGCGTTTTGGGCGCCATCGACATGGAATGGATGTGGGATCAGATCGTTGCCATCGCCAAGGAAAACAAGTGTATCCCCGGCGGGGACACCAACTGCTCCGAAGCCAACACGGCCATGTTCATGGCGGGCGGGATGACCTCAAAAGACGTGCCCCATGTCATGGCGGCCCTGGCCCGGGCCATTGCCGCGTCCAGAACCCTGGTCGCCTACGAGTGCGGCGCCACCGGTCCCACCAAGGACTGCGCCTATGAAGATCCGATCATCAAGTCCATGGCCGGGGTTCCCATCTCCACGGAAGGCAAAACCAGCGCCTGCGCGCATTCCGACTTGGCCGGCAATCTCATCGGGGCCGTGTGCGACCTGTGGAGCAACGAGGCCGTGGAATATCACGACATGTTCGGCGCCACCACGACCTCGGTTTTCGCCGAGATCCTGGGGTACGACGTCGCTGTGTTCAACACCGCCATCGAACTCGGCTACCAGGAACAGTTGAAAGAAATCCTGGTCAACTCCGACATGTACCGGGATTCCCACAGTCTGATCGTAGCTCCCGACAACGCTTGGAAAGTGGGCAATGCCATCGTCAGCAACCGCGACAAGAGCAATTATGCCAGCGCCCGGGCCGGCGCCATGATGGCGGGCCAGATCATTTTGGGTGACGCCAAAATGAAGCTGACGGCACTCGAAAAGAAAGCCTTGGACGCCGCGATGAAAGATTTGGAAGCCTTGCCGGACGCTGAAGGCGACTTCATTCAACAGTGCCTGGATAAATACAAGGACGTTAAAGGCTTTAACCCGGCTTCTTATGGTCTCTAATGTTTTGGTGGTTGTATCTTTGATTTAAATTAAGGGGCATAACCGGTATACCGTAGACCGGTTATGCCCAATTTTTTGGACCATTACAGGGGCCCTTCTTTTTCAACCAGGAAATATTATTGAAAATTCAGGATCTAAACCGGGCCTATGCCGGTTGCAATGCGTCTCTGCCTTGCTTATATTACGAAAAAAAAGAAGGAATTCTATCGGTTTTGATTAAAAAAATTTGAAACCTTTCAAGATTGCCGATCTTACCGCATCTCCTCGCAAGCAAAACTTGCAGAGCCGACTATAGCGGAACGACAGCCTCCTTGTATCTGCCTACCCTGTGAAATGCGAAGCCTATTTCACCGGAGCGGCAACCTCGACAATCGCTCAAAATAGGTGTGACTTAGAGAAAAATATGATTGGTTGTACAAGATGCGGCCGCTGGCATTTGGATGCCGAAAAGATTGAGGGCAAGAGAATGTCCTGTACGGATATAAAACGGTATTGGTCCAAAATCAGGGAAGATCACCTGCGATTGAAAGGGCATCCAGCCCAAATCACCACAGATGATTCGGGCAACTGGATTTGCTTGAAGTGCAACGA
>JBDNAO010000482.1:0-9264 GCA_039768375.1 Desulfobacterales bacterium
CCGTTGGCCTGCTGGAGGCAGTCGGTGCGTTCGAGATAGGACGACTCGGGCAGTACCACGTCGGAGTACCAGGCGATGTCACTGTAATTGATGTCGATGGTGACGATCAGATCGAGCTTGTCGAGCGCCTTCTTGGTCAACCCGGTATCCGGAATCGATCCCAGGGGATCGAAGCGGTAGGCAATCAAGGCCTTGATCGGATATGGGTCTTCCTTCAAGATCGCGTGCGGCAGAATCTGGGGCACGCCGTGGTTCGGGTCCGGCAGCGGGAAATCCGGCGTGCCGACCTTGTCGAATCGCAGAAGGTCGAGTTTCGGGAATTCCTGCTCTGTGAGCTTGCGGGCCGGTTTGCCGCCCACCTCACCCGGGCCTTTCTTGAAAAAGAAACCGCCCTTGGCCTCGACACTGCCCATCAATGCATTCAAGATCATGATCGCGCGCCGCTGGTAAATTTCGTTGGTGTAACTCGCCCCGCGGTAGCCGAAATGAAAGATCACGGCCGGTTTATCACGGCTGATCTCTCTGGCAAACGCCACGATCTCCTCGGCCGGGATGCCGGTTTCTTCCTCGGCCCACTGCGGCGTGTAGGGCTGCACGAAATCCTGCAGCTCCGCCAAACCCTGCACCCAGCGGTCCACGTATTGGCTGTCGTAGAGGCGTTCCTTGAGAATGACGTTGATCAGGGCGTAGTTGAGGGCCAGGTCCGTGCCCGGACGTATCATCCAGTACCGGTGCGCCTTGGTGGCCGTCACCGTCACGCGTGGGTCGATGTAGGTCAACTTGGCCCCGTTTTCGAGAGCCTGGGTGAGGTTGTTGACTTCCTTGACCGAAATGGCTTCGAAAATATTGCGGCCGTACAGGACGATATGCCTGGTGTTCTTGTAATCGATACCCAGCTGCGCATCGGTGATGCCGAAAAGCGAGCGGCAGGCGGTGTTGACCGAGCCCTTGCAAAGGGCGTCATGCGTGAAGTGGTTGGGCGAGCCGATCGCTTTTAAAAAGGATTTGCTCACGTGGGTAGCGAGCTGGGTCCGTTCCCCGAGGATGACGCTGTGCCCGCCGTTTTTGGCAATGATCGTCTTGAGCTTGTCGGCGATATAATCGAGGGCCTCGTCCCAGCCGACTTTGCGCCACTTGCCGGCACCGCGTTCGCCGTCCCGAATCAGCGGTGACTGAAGGCGCTCATTGTCGTAGAGCATGTTGATGCCGGCCGCCCCGCGGGGGCAGAGGCTGCCTTCCATGCCGGGTACAAGCGGATTGCCCTCGATCCACCGAACCTGTCCGTCCTTCACCTGCACCTTGATCGGGCAACGGACCGAGCACATGAAACACAAACTAAATACTGATTTTTCCATGCCGAATTACCTCCGAAAGTGGTTGTGGATTCGATAACCTGAATCGGAAACCCATTAGTTTTATTGTTGAAACGCGGATGAACATTGGATATGGAGCGCGTGGCCGAAGCAATCGCAAAGATCGTCTCATTCGCATTGCAGTAGCAAAGCAATATTCATACCATTCAAGATACCTTCCACAAGGCTAATGATGTGGGGTGGTGTTTAAATAATATCCAATCATTTTAAATGGATATCAGGAACAGACGGGTGCGGCACCGGCAAACGAACGCAAACGATTCCCAGAGGGAATGCATAAATTATATTGCACTGCAAATATTTTATTGCATCTACGTTAACCGTTCTTTATTACTCAATAAATTAGAAAAATTGAACCGCCTGGTTTCGATCTGAGGTCTGAACACCGCCCCATCAGCTTCATTTCCTTGCCACCACCAACAGTCTTCAAAGATGGATGATAAAATTTTATCTATTTGAAATCACTATCTATTTTATAAGGCTTGCCAGGGCAGGACGGAAACCGGAAACGATTCGGTCTTATGGCACAGCGTTTGCTTGAGATAAAGGACCACTTCGGAATAACCGGCCGATAGGCCCGCCGCTTCAAAGTCTCTTTTCAATACCATTACCAACGATTAGGGAGGGATAAAATGAGGAAAACGATGACGATTTTCATGTTGCTCGGGGTGCTGCTGATCCTCACGGCACCTTATGTTTTACCCGATAATGTTTTCGCGGCAGATAAGTTGGCGGACGCCATTGCCAAAACACCATCGGGAACCGAAGCCGGACAGATCGATCCTGAAGCTAAAACCGGTTTTCTCGGCATTCCAGGAGCACCGGACCCCAGCTTGGTCGTTGGGTTTTTTTGGGCCGTATGGGTCGGTTGGATCTTTTCCACGGTCGGTGCATTCGGCGGTATCATGGCAGGTGTTGGGCACATCACTGTATTTGGCCTAGCCGATTATGGGAAAACATTCAAAAAGACATCCCCCACCCTGAATAAGCTCATTACGGACAGCATCCGGGTCTCCAACCAGTGGCTGGTCGGTCTAAGCGCGGCAGTTTCCAGTTTCAACTACTACAAAATGGGTCGCCTGGTGCTGCCTCTCGGCATTGCCCTGGCCATCGGTTCCGTTGCCGGCAGTATACTGGTACCGATCATCACGGCCGGTAAAATTTCTCTGAAGGCTTACCTGGGTTATTTTGGTCTGTGCGTGTTTGTTATCGGCGGGTTTCTCTTCTATGAGACCACTCCCAAGGGTCAGGCCGGTAAAAAAGAAGCCAAAGCGGCAGCCAAAGCTTTTGAGGAAGCGAACATAAAGAAATCGTCCTCCCTCGCCGAAGAAGAACGTGGCGTCAAGGTTCGCCAATGGAGTATCGGTCGCATTATCTTTTCCTTTTATGGCGTGGAATTCAGCTTCCGGCCCATCATTCCGATCGTCGGTGGTTTTTTTATTGCTGCTCTGGCATCATTTCTGGGCATCGGTGGCGGCTTCCTGTTCGTACCCTTTCTGACCAGTATTGCCGGCCTGCCCATGTTTCTCGTCGCCGGCACCTCGGCCTTGACGGTTCTGGTTGGTATGATCATCAGCGTCTTCACCTACATGCTGGTTAAAGGGGTTCCCGTATACTGGTCCCTCATCGGCATAGAGCTGATCGGAATCTTCGTCGGTTCTATGATCGGTCCGCGAACCTCCAAGTACATTCCGGACATCTGGCTCAAACGACTGTTCGTCGTGCTGGCACTCTATGTCGGCCTTCGGTATACCACCAAAGGGTTTCTGGGCTACAGCATCGTTCCACCGTTCTGATGCGAAGCCGGACATCCTGTGCCCAGATGCCCAATAGAAGCATTAGATAAACGCGCTGTGTTCTGCTCCCGGCTCTCGAATCGGGGGCAGGACACAATCCGGGCCGGAAGTCGGAATGGATAAAATAATTTACCGCCCAGAGGGCTTGATATGACCATGATGAATACACTATATATGTACATTGATCGCTTTCTGATCGGATTCTATCGGATCAGTGATGTGCCCATTATTGGTTACCTTTTGGGAACGGCTATTTTGGGTCTCTTTTGTGTTGTGTTGGGTCAATTCACACTATCCCTTGCCTACAGGGCCAACCGGAGAAATCTCAACAACAACAACAAAGAGATGGTCCGGATGCACAACCTTTCGATTTACGCGCTGCTGGCAAAAAATAAAAAGGCCTATAAAAGTTGCAACAAAGAGGCCAACGACGCGTTCGGCAAATACTTTTTTGCACAAATCGCGTTGGGAATCTCGTCCTTGTGGCCAATCCCCTTTGCCTTGGCGTGGATGCAGACCAGGTTCCAAGAGGTCGACTTTCTGCTGCCCTTTGCTGTACCGGGTATCGGTCAAGCGGTGGGATACACGTTTACATTTATTCCAATCTATGTTCTGGTGTACATCTTGTTCGGAAAGATCAAACACCGGTTGCCTTATTTCAAAAGAGAGCATGAAATTTTAAAGGCAGATGGTAACGACACGGAAAAAATGCTTAGCATCTCTGATTTGCACGCGTAAATACCGCCCCACACCTGATCTGTCTTCTCACACCCCCAAACTGACACACCGACCAATTCCGGTCCTTGCATCATTTTTGCTGCGTCGACTGTTGCCGCTCTTGGTCATTATCTCTTCCACTGCCGAAAATGCCCTGGCCACCCAGGGACACACGCAGCCCGAAGGCCTGTACGCCCACCAGATGGCCCATGTGTTCTTCATGTTCGCCATGGGGCTTCTGATGTATTGGCTGCGCAAAAGGGGGTTGGTCAAAGCGACCGGATGGCGCTACATCCAGTTTGCGTCTTTGTTTTTCATCCTCTGGAATGCCGATGCGTTCCTGGTACATTTTATCGAGGAGCAGACGAAAGTTCTGGACATCGTGCGCTTGAACCCCTGGCACCTGCACATACAAGCGGCCGAGGGTTTCGGATGGCTCATCTATGTTTACTACGTCGCCAAGCTCGACCACCTGCTGTGCGTTCCGGCACTTTTTTTCCTCTACATCGGCCTGAAGCGTCTGCTGAACACCGGCAGCGTTCCGGCAGAGGGAGGATGAAGATGACCGTGTCATCCCTTCCCATCTGGGCCGTGGACGTGATCGGCTCGGTGTGCATGATTTTGCTTTCCATTCTTTGCCTTTACATCGCCGGAAAGCTGCATCATCGCGATCGCAACAACATCATCTGGACCTATCTCTTCTGGGTGTGCACGGCACTGACGGTTTTTGCGGTTTCTCGATCAGCGGGTCACATTCTCAAGCAAATTCTGATCATCGGGGACAATGCCGCGGCCTGGGAATCGATACGACCTTACAGCGGTGCCGTAAACACCTTTACCTTTGTGGTTGTCGCCTCTTTTACTCTTTTTTTCGAACGCACCTGGAACATCTATCAGCAGATTACCAGCGACAAACAGGACCTGCAGACCGCCAAGGACAAACTGCTCTACTTGAATCAGAATCTCGAAAACCTCGTCAGCGAGCGTACGGCCGAATTGGCCCTCTCCGAGCACAAGTATCGACGCATTTTTGAAGTCTCACGCGATTTGATCCTGGTGGCCGGAAAAGACGGCCGCATCGTCGACATCAACCCCTCGGGCAGCGAAATGCTGCGGGTCGACGATACCGGTGTCCAAGGCCGGTACCTGCAGAACTTTTTTCTGGAGCCGTCGGAATGGCAGTCGATTGCCGACACAATCGAATCGAGAGGCTTTGTCGCCAACGCTGAAATCGACCTCAAGCGCAGCGACGGCCGCCGCATCCAAACACTCCTGAGCGGAAGCCTGGACCGGGGTTATCCAGACAAGGAAGACACCATCCACTTCCTGATCAAAGACATCGAGCAGCGCCGGTTGGCCGAAGAACAGATCGCCCAGGCTGACAAACTGGCCTCCATCGGTCAACTGTCGGCCGGCATCGCCCACGAAATCAACAATCCCCTCGGCATCATCCTCGGCTTCACCCAGTTGCTGATCCGGCACGAGGACCCGCAGTCGGAAAAATATCAGGATTTGAAAACCATCGAGAAGCACGTGCGCAACTGCAAGACGATTGTGGAAGATCTGTTGAACTTCGCCCGCACCTCATCCCCCAATGAAAACTTGATCCGCATCGACACGGCCCTTGATGACGTCCTGAAATTCGTCCACCAGCACGGCGACCATGACCGGATCGAGGTTGTGAAGAATTACGCCCCTGAGGTGCCCCAAATGTTTCTGGATGAAAAGAAGATCAAACAGGTGTTCATGAACCTGCTCCTGAATGCCCGGCACGCCATGGGCAACGAAGGCCGCTTGTCGCTTTCCACCGCATACCGTCCCGAAGGTCGCCGGGTGGTCATCAAGATCACCGACACCGGTTACGGTATCGAAAAACGGAACCTGAGCCGCATCTTCGATCCGTTCTTCACCACCAAGCCGACCGGTGAAGGCACCGGCCTGGGCCTGTCGGTCAGTTACGGCATCATCAAAAACCACGGCGGAGACATCACGGTTGGCAGCGAGGTCGGCCGGGGGGCTACCTTCACCATCATACTTCCGGTGGTATCACCGGACAAAGGCCGTCATCATGCAGAGAAACATACTGATCGTCGATGATGAGCAGGACATGCTGCAGCTGCTCAAGCGCAGCCTGGCGCCCGATCTAAGCTGCCGCATCGAAACGGCGTCTTCGGGCAAAGAGGCATTGCAGGCTATTTCGCGAGACCCTTTCGATCTCGTTCTGGCGGATATCAAAATGCCGGAGATGGACGGGCTGGCGCTCCTGGAGCTCATCAAGCGCGAGCAGCCGGAGCTGACCGTGGTCATGATGACCGCCTATGGAACGGTGGACACAGCAGTGGAAGCCATGCGCAACGGGGCCTACGATTTTGTCACCAAACCGTTTGATCACGAAGCCCTCGTCGTGCGGCTCGAAAAAGCGCTGGAGCGCAGCCGTCTGCTGCGTGAAAACCTCCGGCTGCAAATGGAATGCAGAGACAACACGGCCTTTCAGAATATCGTCGGAAAAAGCGGCGCCATGAACCGGGTGTATGAAACCATCCAGATGGTCGCCAAAACCAATCTGACGGTCCTGATTACCGGTGAATCGGGAACCGGCAAGGAGCTGGTCGCCCGGGCGGTCCATAACCTGAGCAACCGCAGCCGCAGGCCTTTTGTGGCCGTCAACTGCCCCACCGTTCCGGAAACCATCCTGGAAAGCGAACTCTTCGGGTACAAAAAAGGCGCCTTCACTCATGCCGCGCAGAACAAGATCGGCCTGTTCCAGGAGGCACATCTCGGGACCATATTCCTGGATGAAATCGGGGACATCAGCCCGACGATCCAGACCAAGCTGCTGCGGGTGCTGCAGGAAAAAGAGATCAAACCCCTGGGCGACACCAAATCGATTTCCGTCGACGTGCGCATCATCGCCTCGACCAACCAGAATCTGGAAGAGAAAATCAAAAGCGGCGAATACCGGGAGGACTTTTTCTATCGTCTGAATGTGCTGCCCATCAAACTGCCGCCGCTAAGAGAGCATCCGGAAGACATTCCGATCATCGCCAATCACCTGCTCGAAAAGCACTGTGCCAAGCTGAACAAGCCTCTGAAGAAAATTTCCCCCGAGTTGATGGAGGTCTTCGTCAAGCGCACCTGGGACGGAAATGTCAGAGAACTCGAGAACGTCATCATGCAGGGAATTCTCTTCTCCACCACCGATGAGATCCGGCTGCAGAATATCGATCTGGTCAAAAGGAACACAACCGCGTATCCAGGTGAGATGGCGCCGACAAACCTGCCGTACAAAGAGGCCAAGGAAAAAACCCTTGTCCGTTTCAATCAGGAATACCTGTCGCGCCTGCTCTCGGAAAATCAGGGCAACGTCTCCCGTACGGCCCGTCAGTGCGGTCTCGAGCGCCAGGCCCTGCAACAAATCATGCGCCGCTATGACATCAGGGCGGAGCGGTACAGGGCCTGACCACCGGACACGGACGATTGCAACAAAGTTCAGGCTTTGGGTGGTTGGAAAGTATTTCTCTTTAAACGCTCATGGCCACAGTGTCTTGTCACACATAAATTGTCTTATCCATTATCGCCCGCCGCTTGATATTTCAAGCCTGGGAACATAACAATGAACATCGGCAGTGTTGGTTTAGGTTTCAGGTTTCAGGGCTTGCCCGCCCGCCTAAAATAATGCCAAATACCAAAATACAAATAAATTCCAAATGGCAATATCCAAAAATTCCTTTCATCCCTGAACGTTGAACCCCTGGCCCAGACCCGGCTTTGGAAAGATGTGGTGGTGGAAAGCAAGGTCTATAGAATATGCAAACAATTTTGTAGCCACGTCCCGTCGCGCTCTCCGAGGCGTAGGCTACGAGCCGGAGGCCAGGGCGGGCTTGAACCGAGAACCTTATATGCATTCAATTGCGTCGCTCAAGGCAGTCGAGACACTTCAAAAATGACACGACACTAGAGTACCCTCCGGTGCATCAAAATGACGCGTCGGAGCCCGGATGAGCGGTTGAGAACAGCGGCTACCTGTCTGAGTTACCATCAAGGCGATCAAATGACTCACCAGCGCGTCACCTATACTCTCTGCTTGGTAGAAGTTTTAACCCTGATCGGCATCGCCACCTTTCCGGCCCTGCTGCCGACCTTTATTGGCGTGTGGCGGTTGAGCAACACCGAAGCCGGCTGGATCACCGCCGTCTACTATGCGGGCTACATGATCAGCGTCCCGATTCTCGTCAGCGTTACCGACCGCCTCGACGCGCGGCGCGTGTTACTGCTCGGCGCCTTGGGCGGTACGATTTCCGCTTTGGGGTTTGCCCTTTTCGCCACGGGATTCTGGACCGCCGTTCTCTTCCGCCTTCTTGCGGGAATCAGTCTGGCGGGCATCTATATGCCCGGTCTTAAACTGCTCGGCGATCACACCGAAGGCGCACTGCAAAGCCGGTATGTCTCCTTCTACACGGCTTCATTTTCGATCGGGCTCAGCCTGTCCTACTTGCTGGCCGGAGAGGTCAATACGCGCTTCGGCTGGCGATGGGCCTTCGCCATTGCGGCACTCTGCGCTCTGTGCGCCCTGCTGCTGGCGGCGCGCTTCCTGCCGCCGGGCGCCACGCGCACGGCCTCTGCAACTGCAGGAAGGTGGTTCGACTTCAAACCGGTGTTTGCCGCCAGCAACGCGCTGGCCTACATCTTCGGGTATGCGGCCCACATGTGGGAGCTCTTCAGTTTGCGTGCCTGGATCGTGGCCTTCCTCACTTTCAGCCAGGGGCTTCAGCCCGCATCGTCGGTCAGCTTTTCGGCCACCCGGATCGCCTTCCTGATCGGTTTGATCGGGCTTCCAGCCAGCATTGCCGGCAATGAAATGGCCCGTATATTCGGTCGCAAAAAAATCATCATGCTGATCATGTCGGTTTCGGCGCTCCTGTGCAGCGTGATCGGTTTCAGCGCTTCCCTGCCTTTTGCGGTGGTAATCGGTCTGTGTCTTGTTCACGCGGTCACGGTCGTGGGGGATTCGGCGGCCTTGACCGCCGGTGCGGTTGCCGCCGCACCATCGGGTTATCGTGGTGCTACACTGGCGCTGCATTCCACCCTCGGTTTCGGCGCGGCATTCCTTGGACCATTGACTGTCGGCATGGTGCTTGACCTTTTCAGTTCGCAGATGACAATCGCCTGGGGCATGGGATATCTCACTATGGCCGTCGGCTGTGCCCTGGGTCCTGTTTTTCTGGTGTTCTTCGGTCGCCGGGAAGCGCGTTCCGCCGTCCGGCGGCCAATGGTTTGATCGCTTGTAAGCGTTCACAGGGCACCGCATCTGCTTTGTTGTCGGGCACTTGAAGTACAAAAGTACGTCTGCGCGCCCGACGCCTTGCATCTGCGGCACC
>JBDNAO010000483.1:0-2833 GCA_039768375.1 Desulfobacterales bacterium
AGTCAACCGGTCGTCCCCTTCGGCCGGCCGATCCATGATCGACTGCGCCTCGAGGTGGCCCGAGGGTGCACCCGTGGGTGTCGATTCTGCCAGGCCGGGATGATATACCGTCCGGTGCGGGAGCGTTCCGTGCAGACACTTATGAATCAAACGGCTCGCGCACTCTGGCACACAGGCTATGAAGACCTGTCGTTGTTGTCACTGAGCACCGGCGACTATAGCTGCATTGAAACACTGATGCAACTCCTGATGGACCGCTGTGCCGGTGACCACGTTGCGGTCTCACTGCCGTCTCTGCGGGCTGGAACCCTGACGCCGGAATTGATGAACTTGATCAAAATGGTCCGCAAAACCGGTTTCACGATTGCGCCCGAGGCCGGCAGTCAGAGGCTGCGCAATGTGATCAACAAGAATATCGACGAAGCGGAAATCGTCGAAACTATCGAAAACGCCTTCAGATTTGGTTGGCAGGTCATCAAACTGTATTTCATGGTCGGTCTGCCGACTGAAACCGATGATGATCTGACGGCGATTTTCGATCTTGTCCAAAGATTGAGGCGGCTCAAGCGACCAGAGCGGAGAAGAGGGCAGATCAATGTCAGTGTGGCCACTTTTATTCCCAAACCCCACACCCCTTTTCAATGGGAGGGGCAAGTTTCGTTAGCGGATGCTCATCAAAAGATTCAACGACTCAAGAACAAATTGAAAGTCCCCGGGGTCAAATTTAAGTGGCAGCCGCCGGAAGTCAGCCGGATAGAAGGGTTGTGGGCCCGGGGCGACCGCCGGCTTGCGAAATTGCTGGTCACTGCCTACCGTCTTGGGTGCCGGCTCGACGGGTGGAGTGACCATTTTCAATACAACAGATGGCAAAGCGCGAGCGAGGCCGCCGGTGTGGATATCGACTTCTTCACTGCTCGCCCGCGGGATGTCACCGAACCGCTGCCGTGGGACCCTATCGACATCGGTGTGAGCAAAGAGTTTTTATGGCAGGAGGCTCAGAAAGCGCTCGCGGGAGAGTTGACCGAAGATTGCCGCGGGGGAGACTGTAACAGTTGCGGTGTTTGCGATTTCGAGAATTTGGCACCGGTGGTATATGACCGTTGTGGGCGCGATCCTCTCCAGGACAGCCTTAGTGAAAATCATCCTAAAAGTGTGGGCCGCCAATTCCTGATAACCTTTTCCAAGACGGGCCCCATCCGGTTTCTCGGCCATCTCGAGATGGCGAACATCTTCGTTCGCGCCTTGCGCCGAGCCGATATCCGATTGAAATATTCGGAAGGATTTCATCCTCAGCCAAAATTGTCTTTTCAGGATGCCCTTCCCGTCGGAATGGAGAGTCTTCAGGAATTGCTTTTAGTGACTGTAACGGGTGAAACGACGCCCGACAGGATCATCCGGCAGCTTAACGCACAGTTGCCTAACGGCTTGCTGGTCACCGGCTGCCGTCCTATAGCGTCTAAATTCGTCCGACCTGAATCCGTCGTTACGACATACCGATTGGAACTGGACGGAGATTTTTTTACCGATGAAAAAATCGCCGCCTTTCTGAAAAAGCCGGAATGGATCGTTTCCCGAACCAACCGCAAAGGCAAGGTTAGACAAATCGACTTGCGCCTTGCGGTTTCGAGTATCGAGCGGATATCGTCTTCGGAACTGAATCTTCGTCTTCGGTCGTTACACGGGAGTATGATGCGACCGGGCGACGTCGTGGATCACCTGTTTACCGTGCCATCGGAAAAATTGAAGCATCTGCGTGTGACCAAGATTTCGTCGTGCGGCGACTTGGCTTCGGGAAAAGAAAAGGGTGTACCTCAGGGGGCCACTGCTTAGCAAACGTCGGCTAAGATACAGAAATCCCCTGTGAAATAAGAAACCTATAGGTTACGCCGGGTAATTCCGCGGCGGGACTAATGCGCTCAAACAGTTGATCACTTTAAAACCCGGTCACCCGGCTCCATGTCCAGATTCACCGAGAACCGTTGGCCTATAGTCCATGTCCGAGACCTGAAAGAGGAGCCACAAAATTCGATTAGGTGCTATCCACACCTTATGACCGTTAGATTTTTCTTGTTTAAAACGTCAATCTGTGTCACCACAATCAAGAAAATTCAGGCACGTGATGGATGGTGTTCGATATGCTTTGACGCCGTTTCGACCCTTACAACCACACCTATCGAAGACTAAATTCGATCGGAAAAAAAAGAGAGTATATGCATCGCAAACTTGTCATCAACGAAGCCCTTCACGAAACCCGGGTTGCTCTCCTGGAGGACGGCAATATCGTCGAACTATTTATCGAACGCGGTGATGAATCGGACATCGCCGGCAACATTTACAAGGGAAGAATTCAGCGGGTCCTGCCTGGCATACAGGCGGCTTTCATCGATATCGGCTTAAATCAGGCCGCATTCATCTATGTCGACGACGTTTTGGGTGAGCGTTTTGAGGCATTGGAACAGTTTCTGGACAACGATCAAGAACAGCCGGTAGACACGCCGGAACCCAAACCGGACGATCTGCCAGATACCGAAAACCCTTACACACCCCACATAGAGGATTTGATCAATGAAGGTCAGGAAATCATGGTGCAGGTGGCCAAATCACCCATTGGTACAAAGGGTGCGCGCGTAACCTCCCACATTTCGCTGCCCGGTCGGTTTCTGGTTTTAATGCCGACATCGAATCACATCGGTATTTCACGCCGCATTGAAGATCAATCGGAACGGAATCGGTTGAAAGACATCGTCTTAAATCTGCGGCGTAAACCTTTCGGCTATATCGTCAGGACCGCGGCAGAGAATATTTCAGACGAAAAAATGGCTTCCGAAATGAC
>JBDNAO010000484.1:0-5055 GCA_039768375.1 Desulfobacterales bacterium
ACCAGGGGCAGGAGCGGTGAAAAGATCAGGGCCGGCACCGAGAACAGCAAGAGAATCAAGGGACGGGCGGCCACCAGATGCCACCAGGTCATCATGCCGTGCCGGCGAAAAAGCAGGAGGCCTGCGAGCGGAACCAGGACAAGCGGAAATGTCAGTTGCAGGGTCGCCTTGGAAATCATGAACACCATGCCGAGCAGCAGAAGATACAGGTCCCGCACGTTCGGAGATTCCACGGTCCGGAAGACGGCCAGTAGACAAAACAGGGCTACGGCCGTCGGGATGATTTCATAACCAGGCGATGTCGCCAGATACACCATGCGCGGCATGCTGAGAACAATCACCGCGACGGTGAAAGCCGTCGATGGCCATGCATAACGGCGTGACAGGGCATAAACACTGAAGCCGACTGACAGGTAAGCCGCAATTCCCAGCAGTCCGAGCCCCACATCACCGTGGAAGCGGAGAAACAGATGCGGAAGGATCAGGATGTTGGCCGAGGCCGGCAATCCCTGGTTTCCGCCCGTCAGAGTGGACACCCCGGTCGGGAACAGGGTGTGGTGACTCTCGAACTCCAGTACGCGTGCGATCGATTGCCAGTAAATAGTGCTGGGCGGTATGACCAAGGCCAGCAAGACGAGGTAGCCCCAGGCGATCACGATCACGGAACACATCAGCGGGTGTCGCGACCAGAGTGATTTGACAGATGTCAGTGCCGGACGTAGTTCGGATCGCCGGTGCACGATAAACGCCAGCGCCAACGCGGTGACAATGGCCTCGATGACCAGGGATGCTGCCGGCAGGTGGAACAGAAAGGCCGACTGGAATACGAGAGAGAGGCTCATCAAGGTGGCGATGAGGCCATAAGCACAGGATTCGGCGACCGTATTGCCGCAGCGGCGAAAAAGGATGAAGCCGCTCAGACTTAGAATGACCAGTTCCGCGATGCCCCCGCCGGCGGCGATCACTCCGCTGGTTGCACCACTCACCGTCTCTCCTCTGTTGTCGGTCCGGATTCTGCCAGCGATCTAAACTGATCGGTTTCCGGTTCCGGGTTCAAGAAAGAACTTTTATCTATAAACCCTGAACGGTGAACGGTGAACCTTTGAACCCATTTTGGGTCATTGGATATTGAAATTTGGGATTTCATTGGAATTTGGTGCTTGAAATTTGACATTTCTGAATAGCTCAATACCCGGGGGTCATCTCGACGGGCTCGTCGCCGTGTTCTCAGGTTTGGGCTTTCTTGCTCTTCAGGTCTTCGACGATTTCGATCATGAAGTCCCGCATTTCGGTCGCCAGCCGCAGACACTCGGGGCAGTAGACCTTTTTTCGGATGTAACCGTGTTCATTGTTCTGGTGCCAGTACCAGCGGCCGTATGGGGATCCTCGGCAGAATTTCTTGCCGGTGTATTGAGCAATGGGACAGCCGAAGCAGACCGCCATGTAAAAAATTCTGCAGGGGGGGCAGTCCAGGATGCCGCCATCGGAGCCCTTTCCGGCGATGATCCGGTTCCATTTGCGGACCGATGCTTCCATGATTTTGATCTTGTTCATATCCCCCCCGTTTATTTAAATGTGAACGGTTCTGCCGGAACAATCGACTTTCATCGGCCGGGACAGATTTTTCCAGTACCGGCGCTGGACGTTCACGACCCGTTTGAGCGCATAGTTGACCTTTTTGGGGTTTGCGGTCGTGGCGATGTCGGCGACGGCACTCTTCGTCGCGCCGGAGAGCTCATCCAATACCGCTTTGACGCTGTCGCCGATGGTGTCAACATCGTAGCCGCCTTCCAGAACGAGCACCAGCCGACCGTCGCAGCAGGCCGCGGCGCTTTCCAGCAGACACCGGGTCAGCGCTGCAAAACCCGTCGGCGTGAGGCGCATACCGCCGTGAGGATCGGACGCATGCGGATCGAAACCGGCGGAAACCAGGATCAGATCCGGTTTGAACGCCGCGGTAATCGGCATCAGCAGCGCCTGCAGAATCGCGGCGTACTCTCCGTCTCCATAGCCTTTCGTGATCGGGATGTTGACCGAATATCCTTCCCCCCGGCCGATACCCGTGTCGGTGAAAGAGCCGGTGCCGGGAAAATGCGGGAACTGGTGGATGGAGACGAACAGGACCCGATCGTCCTGTTCGAAGATGTGCTGGGTCCCGTTGCCGTGGTGCACATCCCAGTCCAGAATCATCACGCGGTCCATGCCGAGCACCTTGCGGGCATAAGCGGCCGCTATCGCGACGTTGTTGAAAAGGCAATACCCCATGGCGCGGTTTCTTTCCGCGTGGTGTCCGGGTGGCCGGACGAGGGCGAAGGCGTTGGCGAGACGGCCGTCGGCCACCCGTGATACGGCCTCCAGCAGCCCTCCGACGGCCAGGCGCGCGGCACGATAAGACCCGGCGGAGGCGATGGTGTCAGGCGTCAATGCGGTCGATTCGCGTGAGGCCGTTGCGGCGACAGTTGCCAGGTGGGCGGCCGAGTGGACCAGTAGGATTTCATCTTCTTCAGCCAGCCGGGCCTCGACAAGGACAAGTCGCCGCAGCCGATCGGTCTGGTCCAGCATCCTGTAAACGGCCTCCAAGCGCCCTTGGTTCTCTGGGTGGCCGTTTGCGGTTCGGTGATCCAGAAATGCCAGGTTCCTGACGATGCCGGTGGTCGGTCTAAGAGGTGCAGCGATGACGTTTTTTTCGCCAGACATCGGGCTTTCAACTATCTTTTTTCACTAAGTATATGGAACCGTGAGCACTTTACAGGGTGCGTGTCGAAGCAGGGTCTCCGTTGTCGAGCCGATCAAGAGCTTCTGTAACCCATGCCGCGGCCGCACTCCGACGATGATCAGTTCTACGGCGTTGACAGCCGCGTAATCCATGAGGCTGTCCGCGGGATTTCCCTGCAGCACAACGGCCTTGAAACGGCTGCCGCGGCGGATGGGTTCAGGTAAACGGTTGGTCAAACGCTCGCGCAGATGATCCTTCAACGCCTGTTGTACTTCGGTATAGGGGCCGGCCGCAGAAGCGCCCCGGTCTTCTCCGACCGGAGTTTCGACCGTGTGCGCGAAATGCAGACTGGTATCGAAACTGCGAGCGAAGGCTTCCGCGCAATGATAAAGATTATCAGCCGCAGCGGACAGGTCGCAGGCCACCAGGATGTTCTGTAACGAGAAGTCATCCGCAGAATAGGCTCTGGGTGGCTTAGAGGCTTTAGAGGCCCGGACCACGAGCAGGGGCCGCGACAGTGTTCGGGCCAGCGCCTCGACGATGGTGCCCCCCAGAAAACGCTTCCAGCCGGACAGCCCGTAGCTGGCGGCAACGACGATCCCGATGTCTTGGTCTCGGGCGTAGACTTCGATGGCCTCTACCGGGTCTCCGCTGCGGATGACCGTGCGCCAGTTGATCGGACGGTTTCCAATCAGACGTGCAATCCTCATGCGGGCGTTTTCGATCTGCTCCGCTTCGTCGGTGCCCGGAGCGCAGATAGCGTCGTCCGGCAGCGGGATGCGGGGAATATTCAGGGCGTGAAACACGGTGACATCCGTGTCGAAACCCTGCGCCAGGCCGGTGGCATAATCGAGGACCGGTTGCGAGAACTTCGAAAAATCGACCGCACACAGAATGTTGTTCACCTTGAAGTCCATCGGGCGGTTTTCTCCGATATCGGTTTGATGGTTGACGGCTGTTTATCTCGACTCAGGCCTCCCGACCGGGAGTCGGTATATCGATCGCTGCGGCAGGTGTGTCCGACGGGCGTGCTCAGGGTCGGTCGAGAGGGCTGGTATCAGGTTCAGGGTTCTGCGTTCAGGGAAGGACTTCCATTCTTCAACCCTGAACGGGGAACGGTGAACCTTTAAACTGTTTGGCTCATCGCCAATAACAAATAACAAACAAATCACCATAACCAAAATTCAAAGTTACAAAACTGTTTGAACCCAGAACCCATGCGTTTAGGTTAAAGTGCCACATCAACTAAACCGCGGCGAGGGCCGGCCCGCCGATTGTTGAATAGATGCGATAGCATTGACAACTTTGCCGGATTTTTTTCAACAGCGGCCGCCCCCTGCAGCGGTAAAGTCATAACGGTACGGGTGAACCTCATACCGTCTCCCCGCGGTCCGGATGCCATTTCCGGATCTGAATGTAATCAGGAAAAGCGTGCGGTTTGTAGATCGATTTCCCAAGCAGCACGCGCAGGCACTCCTGAATATTTTCCGACATGGTGGGATGGGGGTGCACCGATTTGAGAACGTCGTTTATGCCTTTTTCCTGGTCCATCAGCAGGGCAATCGACATGATCGTTGTCGACGCCTGGGGCCCGGCGGCGCGCATGCCCAGGAGCATTTGCCGGTCGTCTTCGCTGACGATGATCTTAACGAAACCGTCGGTGGCCTGCATGGCGATGGCGCGGGTCACCAAGGCGTTGGAATAGACCGCGACGCGGTAGGGGATCTTCTTTTTACGACAGGTCTGCTCGTTGAGGCCGACCGCTGCCACCGCCGGTTTGAAGAACATAACGGTGGACATGTTGCTGTACCTGAGCGGCCACCTGATGGCGTTAAACATGTGTTTCACGGCGTAGCGGGATTCGGTTTCGGCGATGTTCACCAGGGCCGGATGGCGGGTCACGTCTCCGGCGGCGTAGATGTTGTCATTGACGAGGCAGTTCTCGTCACAGGAGAGAAAGCCCATGTCTTCTGTCTTAAGCCCTAGCCGGTCGAGGTTCAGATCGGACAGATTGGGCGTGCGCCCGATTGAGATGAGGGCCGCGTCGGCTTCGACCACCTCCGAGTGGCCGTCGTCGAAATCGAGGATCACCTCGAGGTGATCGGGCCTTTCGTTGATGGCCCGCAGAATGGCGGAATGTAAGATGTCGACGTTGTTTTTTTTGAGGTTTTGACTGACAAACAGGCTGACGTCTTCATCTTCGAAGGGGATGATCCTTTCCTGATGATCGACCAGGAAAACCTTGGTCTGATCGAAGTTGGAAAAGATCGTGGCATACTCACAGCCGACGATTCCGGCACCGATGATGACCAGCCTTTTGGGGAACTCTTTGAGGTTCA
>JBDNAO010000485.1:0-3101 GCA_039768375.1 Desulfobacterales bacterium
ACCATGATCGGGAAGGTCAGAAACATGAACCAGAGCGACACCAGAAAAGACTTTTTGATTTCTGCGAGGCTGATCACTTTTCAAATCCTATCCCATTGGGTTTGGCTACTTTCGATTCAATCGGTTGACTAAAAAAGGCATCGCAGTTGCCGTTTCGATGAAGCCGATAGTCACACTTTCTCTGATTCCGTACGTCCCAGGATACCGGAGGGCCTGAAAATCAAAATGAAAACCAGGATCAGGAATGCGAAGACGTCCTCGTAATCGCTTGAGATATAGCCCGTGAAAAAGCTTTCGGTCCACCCGAGAACCAGGCTGCCGAGCACCGCCCCCGGGATGCTGCCGATGCCGCCCAGAACAGCGGCGACAAACGCTTTGATGCCGGCGATGAAGCCAATGTAGAAATTGATTTGTCCGATATGGGAGGCAATCAGGACGCCGCCGATGGCTGCCGTAGCCGATCCGACAATAAAAGTTACCGAAATGACGCGGTTGACGTCCACACCCACCAGCATGGCCATCGCCTTGTCCTGGGAAACCGCCCGCATGGCTTTGCCGATCCGGGTGAATTTGATCATAAAAGTCAGCAGGATCATGACAATAGCCGTGGTGACGTAAATGACAATTTGTGAGGAGCGGACGATGTGTTCCCAGGGCTGCAGCCACTTGAACTCGGGAATCAGGGCCGGAAACGGTAGAAAATCCGAGGTCTGCGCCAGCAGCACGTAGTTTTGAAGAAAAAGCGACATGCCGATGGCGCTGATCAGGGCCGACAAACGCGGTGCATTGCGCAGTGGTTTGTAGGCAATTTTTTCGACCGTGTAACCGTAGGCCGACGAGTAAACCACCGCCACTACGGCGGCGATAAAGAGGATGGCGACCGAGTTCCAGCCCATCAGCGTCAGGACCCCGGTGACGATCAGGGCCGTGAAAGCGCCGATCATGTAAATCTCGCCATGGGCGAAGTTGATGAGTTCGATGATTCCGTAGACCATGGTATAGCCCAGCGCGATCAGGGCATAAATGCTTCCGCGGGTCAGTCCCGCCAGAAAGAGCTCCATGAAGTAGTTGAAATCCCAGGACATGGTCATCTCCGTAAAATTCAGGGGGAGGGCGGTTTGCCTTCCCCCTTTTTCGCGTCCGGAATATTACTTTACCTCGACGTATTTGCCGTTTTTCACCTGATAGACGGAAAAACCGACACCGGTAGCGTCGCCTTTCGCATCGAAACGGATCTTGCCCAACGGCGTGTCGACGTCATTTGTCTGCAAGGCCTTGCGCAGGGCATCGTAGTCGGTGGAACCGGCTTTTTCGATGGCGTTGAGCAGCGCCAATGTGGCGGCATACGCCTGGGGATAGAAAGCGCCCGGGTCTTCGCCGTAAGCCTTGCGGTGCTCCTCGACGGCCTCATTATACATGGCGTTGCTCGAAAGGTCTTTGGGACCGGTGGCATATACACCCTCGGCATATTGGCCGGCGACCTTGATAAAGGTGTCGTCCTTGACGCCGTCATCGGAAACAAAAGCGGTCTTCATCTTTTTCTTGCGCATCTGGGACACGATCTTGGAGGCTTCCGGGTGATAGCCACCGAAAATGACCGCATCGGCACCGGATTGCTTGATCTTCTGAACAACGGCGGAGTAATCCATCGCTCCCGGCGTCACGCCCTCGAAGAGCACCACCTCGGCGCGAGGATCTTTTTCCAGGAAACTCTTGGCGAATTCGGCCAACCCCTTGCCGTAGTCGCCCTTGTCGTGGAGCACGGCAATCTTCTTGGCCTTCAAATTGTTGAGGGCGAAGTCGACTTCCAGTTGGGCCTGGGCGTCGTCAGACGCGATGGTCCTGTAGAAGTTCGGATAATCGCCGCTCTGGGTCAGGGCCGGGTTCGTGGCCGAGGGCGACATGGCGATTTTATTGGCGCCCTTGTAGATGCCGAGCGCAGCCTTGGTTGCCCCGCTGCAGATGTGACCCAACACGACGTCGGCCCCTTCGGAGGCAAGTTTGGTGGCAGTGTTGGTGGCGATTTCGGGTTTGCAGACATCGTCTTCCACCAACAGTTCCACCTGTTTGCCCATAACACCGCCCTTGGCGTTGACCTTTTTAACGATGATCTCAGCCGCCCTGACGGTCGGGATACCGTATGAAGCCAGGTCACCGCTATGGGGTCCGGCGACACCCAGTTTGATGGTGTCGGCCGCGGTACCGATTCCCACCAGTGACAACACCAAAAATAAACCGACAATTGCTACCGTAAACGTTTTTCTCATGTCCATGTTACGTCCTCCTCTGTGCATGTACCTGTTGTTGAAACCTAAAATCTCCCGGTCGAATTGGATGTTTATAGTGCGGATGAACGGATCGAGTCAAGTTGAATTTATTTTTTCGGCGGCAAAAAAATATTGCCGTTTAGGCTACTTGCTTGTATGACTACAGCAGCTTAAGGGTCACGGTAAGAAATAATTTCACAAGATTGCGCCGGATTGGGGTTTGTCTACAAGGCACATCCAGCGGCGCATATCGAGATATGTGTCGGTGGATGTAACGCAGTAGACGGACCAAAAGACCGCCAGATGTGGAATTATTTTTTGCTGGGACCCTAAGGCTGTGGTGTGCCGCAATTGCGAGGGAAGTTCATATCGTGAAAACGATCGGCATCGTGGTTAAAGCAGATTCAATGGTCAGTCGTAAAGCAGACGAACTGGAAGGCTGGCTGGCTGAAAAGGGGGTTGAAACTCTTCGCAAGGAAAGCCGACCACCTAAGCTGGGCCGCCCGTCAGGCATGTTGGAGCAGGCCCCGGCCGATCTCTTTTGCATTCTGGTTTTGGGCGGCGACGGCACCTTTCTGAGCGCCGTGCGCTGGATCGGTGACCTGCCCATCCCGATTTTGGGGATCAAGTTCGGCGAAGTCGGCTTCCTGGCCGAAATCACCGAAGATCGCCTCTTTTCCGTGGCGGCCGCCATACTGAAGGGCACGTTCACAACTCAGCCCCGCATGCGGCTGCTCGTCAGGGTGATTCGCCGGGACCAGGAACGCGCGGTCGAAACGGTCCTCAACGATGTGGTGATCAACAAAGGTGCCTTGGCCCGCCTGGCCCACATCG
>JBDNAO010000486.1:0-3956 GCA_039768375.1 Desulfobacterales bacterium
AGCGGGTTATTTCGACAGCCCGATTGCCCTTGATGATGCCCGGGAAACCGTAGAATTTCGGCACGCCGTCTATTTTGAGAATGATCTGGTCCTTGGGCCCGGTAGGCAGCTGCAACACATCGTCGACCTGCAGGTTGAGCACCTCACCGACAGTACGGGAGGTTTGCCCGAGCTCGGCAATGACGTTGACCGGCGTGTCCTTGAGCAGTTCCCGCAGTTGGGCGTGCCAGGCGGGTTGAGAATCCTTCTCCCGCCTTTCGGTAGCTGCCAGAACCTCCTTGATCGGCTCGAGCATCAGGTAGGAAATGCACAAGTGGATGTTGCCGGAAAACGCCTGTCCCTTGACCCCGAAAACGATGACGACCATCGGCTCGCCGGCACTCGCCAGATGGGTGAATTCCGGCTTAGATTCGATCCGGCGCAGACCGATGTTGACCTTGTGCACGACCGACCAGGCTTCTTCCAACCCGGCCAGGGTCTCGGCTGCAAATTTTTTCATCATGCGCTGCTCGATCAGCGTGAATTCCCGGATCCGTCCGAGCGGTTTGCCGTCGCCACCGAACATACAGTCGATTAGGGAGAAGACTAGCTGCGGCTCGACGGCCATCAAGGCTTCGCCGATCAGCGGTTCCATTGAAAATATGTTCAAATTGGTCGGGGTGGAGAAGGAGCTGATGAATTCACCGTATTTAACCATTTCGGTGGAAACAGGCCCGACCTCGATAGGCTGTTGCAAAGTGGTCGAAAGGGCATGACTCATTCGGGTCGCAAACCGGTCGCAAACCTCTTCCAGGGCATGGAACTGACTGCGGAGCATGGTGCTGCGGGAGGTCAGATTGTAGTCCTGAACGACCGGCTCGTCTTTCGCGTCCTGCTTGAGGTCAACCTCTCCCTTGTCCATGGCGGACAAGAGCGCATCGATTTCTTCCTGGGATAGGATTTGATCGGCCATCGTAGAGCTTCTTTTACTGGACCACGAATTCGGTGAAATATATATTGGCGACGCTGTCCGACTTCAGAAAACTGTT
The DNA here is from genome assembly GCA_039768375.1 of Desulfobacterales bacterium. Taxonomy (GTDB): domain Bacteria; phylum Desulfobacterota; class Desulfobacteria; order Desulfobacterales; family SG8-13; genus JARFQH01. The sequence goes on from JBDNAO010000486.1 coordinate 1,029, forward strand.
CAACTTCGCCACCAACACATCCCGCAGGGCGCCTTTTCCCTCGACCGTCGAAATGTCGGCGTATTTCTTGGCCGGCAGGACCATCAGGATACCATTGCGGACCAAAGGCAACCGCTCCTGGACCAAAGCGACGGTATCCTCGTCCTTGAGTTCGAGGTTCATCGTCACGCGCAGGTAGCGGGCGCCGCCTTCATCGGCAAGGTTGACGATGAAGGTGTCGAGAGGATGGATCGGACCGATCTTGACCGGTTCCTTCACTGGAGAGGTTCCTGTTTCGCCGGCATCCGCCGTGTGGGCATTGGCCGCATTCATCTTGTTCCACATGAAAAAGAACCCCGTACCCATCATGCCCAGGAGCAGCACGAATACAAGCCCAATGATAATCAGTACCTTGTTCGACATGATCGCCTCTTTCCTCCATCAAGATGAAATCTTCTTTTATAGACTTTAAGATAAAGGTTTTGGGCTGCGTTATCGGTCGTCGGCGTATTACAATACAGCCTTCTCCCTCTGGCCTTGCCAAAACCATTATCGTAAAGCCTATATATCGGTGCTAGAACAATCGTTCGACAGCCGTAAAACACCGACCGCAAACGGGACACCGACCTCATCCAGCCGTAATTAAGCAAGGATTATGCCACTGAGTGAAGGCAGCTGAAGGCGGTTGAGAGAGTAGAAAAAAGGGAAGCTGAAGGATATAGGGCGTGCCGTAAGGCTACCGATGAACGCCGCGCGCATGGTCAAAGGCCGTCAATAATTTTAGGAACTTGTCAAGTCTTTGACGTCACCGGTCCGGCCCGAACGGGGTGCTCGGCAAACGGGGCCGCAGGTGTGTGCCGGCAGGCTGGAGGAATTATCCACTCCAACCTGCCGGTCATCTGCCGGGGAGCCACCTTGGGGAGGACACTGTTGATGCCGAAAGCCGCAGTCACCGACCGAAACTCTCAACCCAAACCTCGATCAACAGGTCATTGGCCCCACGTCACGGGGGCTCCGATTAACGCTTGATGTTGATCAGTTCGGTGAGAACCTCGTCGCTGGTTGTGATCACCCGGGAGTTCGCCTGAAACGCCCGCTGGGTCGTGATCATCTTGACGAACTCCTGCGCCAGGTCGACATTCGACATCTCGATCGAACTGGGACTAATACTGCCGAGGGATGAGCTTCCAGGTACGCCCGGCAGCACCTGCCCGGATTCGAGGGATTCGGCATACAGGTTGTGCCCCATTTTGGTTAAACCATAGTAGCTGGGAAATTCGGCCAGCGCCAGCTGGAACAAAGGCATCAACTGACCGTTGGAATAGGATCCCGTCACGACGCCGTTCTCGTCGAAGGACACCCCCCGGAGCGAACCGGCCGGATAACCGTCCTGACCCAAGAACGTGGTCGAGGACGGCGACGCGTAGCCGGTCAGGCTGTTGTTATTCAAACCGGATGCATCGTACAGATTCCACGTCACGTTTTGAGGACTGGCAGCGCCGTTGGTAAGGGTCATGGCCATGTTGACGTTGGCAGCCGGGATCGTCAACTGTCCCGAGACATCGAAGGCGACGGGGATGGTGGCGGCGCCGTTGAGTGTGACACCGGTTCCGGCGGATGCCGGTACCGATCCGGCAACGTCCCATGCGTTGACGCCGGTATTGGTGAAGGTGAGCGTGACCGGAATGTTGTTGCCCAGCGAGTCGTAAACGGTCACGGTCGATGTGAACATGTTGCCCACTGTCGATCCGGCATCGAGGTTGACTTCTGCGTTGATTTCATTGGAAGCCAGGGGTGGGGTAATGCCGCCGCCCGGCACCGAGAGGTCGCTCAGGCTGCCCAACGCCAGGGTTCCGTCCGGCGCTACGCCGTTGACCGGATATCCCTGAACCACCAAACCGTCGGGGTTGCGCAGGTCCCCATTGCGGTCGAAATTGAACTCTCCGGCGCGGGAGTAGAATCTCCCCCCGTTGGCGTCATTGAGCATAAAAAAGCCGCGACCGTTGATGGCCAGGTCGGTCGGGCTGCTGGTGTTCTCGAGGGAGCCCTGGCTCCACATGGGAGTCGTCCCCCAGAAATCGACGCCGCGGCCGATATCGTTGCCGCCGGATCCGCCGAGGGACTGGCTCAAGATATTGGCAAACGAAGATCGGTTTGATTTGAAGGCCGTGGTGTTGACGTTGGCGATGTTGTCGCCGACCACGGTCATGGCCGTGGCGTTGGCGTTCAGGCCCGATATTCCGGCAAATAAAGATCCAATCATGTGAGTGGTCCTCCTGTTTGAACTTTACGGATTCAATTCGTAAACTTGCGCAGTGTCTGTGGTTGCAGCGTCTGCCTCAGAAGCGTCTGCGGTCACTTCTCTGATGTCGTTCACTGAGATGCTGTAATCCCCGGCCCGAAGCTGGGGCGTCTGACCGTCGAAGTTCACACCGGTCACCCGGGCCGCTACAAACGGCGTGGCTGTCACGGCTTCTCCATCGTGTGCGGTCGCCTGTATTTCATAACTGTACCGGCCGACGGGCAATCGGTTGCCCTCTTGATCGCGACCGTCCCAGGTCAGGCTGTGGCGTCCCGAGAACAGCGGACCACTTGTGACGGTCCGGACGAAATTGCCTTCTGGCCCGTAAATGTTGGCCGAGAGGTAGTCGACATCCTGTGCCAGGTCAAAGCCCAGCGCGGCCTCGCTGTCGTCCCTCAGCACGATGGTGTTGCCCGGTGCTTCAACCGTTTTGCCGATCAAATCGACCGCTTGGGCGTTCTTGATGGCGGCCTGGTAGCTCTGCAGACTTTCCAGGTTGGTGTTGACGTTGTTGAGCTGCTCCAGAGACGTGAACTGAGCCAGCTGGGCGGTGAATTCGGTGCTATCGAGCGGGTTCAGCGGGTCCTGATGCTGCAGCTGGGCCACCAGCAGGTTCAGAAAATCATTCTTGCCCATGATTGCCGTAT
>JBDNAO010000088.1:0-3710 GCA_039768375.1 Desulfobacterales bacterium
ATCGGATCGTGCGCCTGGGCATCGCGCGGACCTTTCAAATGGTCAAACCATTTTATCAGCTGCCGGCCTATAAAAACATGATCATACCGCTCTATTCGCCGCGGGTAAAAAAACTGGTCGGCGGAAAATACGGCGACCGGGATGCCATGGCCCTTGATCTCCTGGAAGAAGTCGGCTTCGAGCGCGATGCCAAGGTGGCTTACAAGGTCGCCGCCGCACTGCCGCAGGGATATCTGAAACGCCTTGAACTCGCCAAGGCCATCGCCCTGCAGCCGGACCTGCTGATCCTCGATGAACTTTTTTCCGGACTGAGCCTGGCCGAGGTCGCCGGTATCCTGCCCATTATCGAAAAGCTCAGGCGCGAAGGTAAAACGATCATCATGATCGAACACCGCCTCAAAGAACTCTTCCGTATCGCCGACAGGGTGATTGTCCTGAACTACGGCCAAAAAATCGCCGACGGCCGAGCCGCCGACGTCATGGAGAGTGCGGCGGTGAAAAGTGCCTATCTAGGTACCGAGTGAGGGATTGTCGATCGCATTACCTGAGTTGAGGCTTGATGAATAAAAAAGACACCAAAAATATTCTCTGCGAGCCTCGCGGCTCTGCGGTAAGAAAAGCTGATGAATCTCAGCAAAGCATGCTTAACAATTATTACTGCAATAGTAATAGGAACTGGGTATCGTGCTGCACGTAAAGAACTTGATGGTTTTCTTCGAAAACGCCCTGGCGCTCAACGACTTCTCGATGGACGTTCAAGCGGGGGAATTCGTCGGCGTGATCGGTTCCAACAGCGCCGGAAAAACCACGTTGATGAACGCGCTCTCCGGGCTGATCGTCGACATGCGCATCAAAGAGCAGCGCAAGGGCGGCGAGCGCATTTCGGTTTATGGCGACATCCTGTTCGAGGGGGAAAACATCACCCATCTGAAACCGAGTGAACGCGTCAAAAAAGGGATCGTCCTCTCCCGAGAGCGGCACCCGGTCTTTCCGGAAAGCAGCGTGCTGGAAAACTTGAAAATCGCGGGTTACCTGCGCACCAAAACTCAGACCAGCCGGGCTCTCGAGGCCGTCTTCGACCTGTTTCCGGTTCTGAAAAAACTGACGACGCGCAAGGCCGGATTTCTCAGCGGCGGCGAGCAACAGATGCTGGCCATCGGCATGGCCCTTGTGGTCGGCCCGCGACTGCTCTTGCTGGACGAACCGCTCCTGGGGCTGAGCCCCCTGATCCAAAAAGCCGTGGTCGCCGCCATCGTATCGCTGCGGGACACCACCGGCATTACCGTCGTGCTGAGCGAGCAGTTCGCACGGCCGGTCCTGCCGGTTATCGACAGGGGGTATGTCGTCGAGAACGGCATGCTGACCCTGGCGGACACCGGACAGGCGCTGATGAAAAACCCGGAGGTGAAATCGGCTTATTTCGGCGTGTGAGCATCACTGTCGAGCCGCAGAGAAGGCCGCGTTTTTTCCCGGGGCTTGCATCCAATCTTGACTAGTGTCTTGTCACACATAAAACGTTGAATCTTTCGAGCGCTGTAATACCAATGACGTCACCACGGTTCACTCACATCTATCAAGCCTTCGAGGCCGTCGCCGATCAGCGCGGCGATCATACGGCCGTGATCTATCTCGGCACCCGGTTCTCCTATCGGCGAGTTGCCGACCTGGCTGAACGGCTGGCCGCCGCACTGACCGACCTCGGTGCCGGCGAGGGCCGCAAGGTGATTCTCTACGTTCCCAACAGCATCCAATGGGTGGTGGCCTGGTTGGGAATCCTTCGGGCGGACGGCATCTGCGTTCCGATCACGCCGATCTACACGCCTCACGACCTGAAGTACATTGCCACCGACAGCGATGCTGAAACCGTCGTCTGTTCCGACACCAACTACGGCTACGTCCGCAAGGTGCTGGACGAGACCCCTCTGCGGCAGGTGATCATCGTCAAGACGGCCGATATGCTCCCCTCCTGGAAGCGCGGGTTCGGCTACCTGTTCGATATCGTTCCCCGCGGCACCGTCAGCTACGGGCCGCACACACATTCATTTCGAACACTGTTACAACGATACCGAAACCGGCGCGGCGAACTGCCGCCCTTAACCGCCGGCGGACATGTTCTGGCCGAAATCCTGTACACCGGGGGGACCACCAAATTCCCCAAGGGAGTCCCCATTGCCCACGATCTCTTCCTCGTTTCGGCCGACGAGCAGATCCGGGTCAGCGCACCGCTGTTTGCGGTGGAGGAAAATGTCATTGTGGGCAGCGCCCCGCTGTTTCACATCCTGGGGCAAACCTGCAGCCTTGCCACCCTTCTGGTTGGCGGCACCTTGATGGTCCAGCCGCGGATCAATCTCGATGCCGCCTTCGATGCGATTCAACGATTCAAGGCCCGATCGATGATCGGTGTTCCGGCGCTTTACCGGATGATCCTGGAGCACGATCGCCTCGATCAGTACGACCTTGGCTCCGTCGACTACTGGTACAGCGCCGGTGATGTCCTGCCGGTGGAGGTCGGCAACCGCTGGAAACAAACCTTCGGCAAACCGATCTACCAGGGCTACGGCGCCACCGAAACCTGCGGCGGTGTCGCCATGTGCCCGGTGACGATCGACAACCCTTCCCGCAGCGTGGGCCGCATCGTGGCCAGCAAGGAAGTGAAAATCGTCGACCCGGCCGCCCTGGAGCCGGTGCAGCCAGGCGAATCGGGCGAACTGCTCGTCTCCTCACCTCAGATGGTCAGCGCATACCTCAACAAGCCGGAGGAGACCCGGTCGGCTTTCGTCGAAATCGATGGACGCCTCTGGTACCGCACGGCCGACATCATGCGCATGGATGCGGACGGCAACCTTTATTTCGTAGACCGAACCGTGGACACCATCAAGCACAAGGGCTACCGTGTGTCGGCCTCTGAGATCGAATCGGTGCTCCAGGAACATCCGGCGGTCATCAGCGCCTGCGTTGTCGGTGTGCCGGACGACATAATGGGCGAACGGATCAAGGCCTACGTGGTTTTGAAGGCAGACACCAAGGGCATCACCGGCTACGAGCTGACCAAGTGGTGCCGCAAGGTGCTCGTCTCTTACAAGGTGCCGCAGTACATCGAGTTCCGGGACATGCTGCCCAAATCGAAAGTCGGCAAACTCCTGCGCCGCGAAATCCGGGACGAGGAACAGCGGCGCAAGGAAGGCTGAGGATAGAAACTTGAAATTTGAAACTTGAAACTTGAAACTCAGATCCCATGACCAGACACGTAGGTTGGGTGTAGCAGAGCGAAACCCAACATCGGCGAAGGTTCGTGATCTTTTGTTGGGTTTCGTTTCACTCAACCCAACCTACACCTCAACGGGCTCAATCCTACCGAAGCGGGACTAAACGAGCAAAACGGGCTAAACCGGCTCAACGGGCCAACGGGCTCAACCGACCTAACCGACTCAACCGACTCAACCGATACAGTGCAAGGAGTTCGCCATGGATTTCAACCTCACCAAAGAACAGCAGGACATCGTCAAGGCGGCCCGCAAATTCGCCTTGGGTGAATTCCCCGGCCGTGCGGTCGAATTCGACCGCGAAGAGAAATTCGACTATGCCATCTGGAAAAAGGCCTGTGATCTGGGTTTCGTCGGCATCTTTATCGATGAGAAATACGGCGGGGCCGGCTATGGTTTCTTCGAACACTGCTTGTTGAACGAGGAATTCTGGGCTGTCGACCCGGG
>JBDNAO010000487.1:0-9543 GCA_039768375.1 Desulfobacterales bacterium
GATATCTGGACCAGGGCGTCGGGCCTGGATTCGAAAATCACCCCGATCACGCCGATGGGGCAACTCACCTTGTAGAGCTCGAGCCCTTCGTCCAGCTCCATCGCGCTCAGCGTGACCCCAACCGGGTCGGCCAACTTGATCAGGCTGGCCAGACCGTCGCGCGCCTCTTTGATCTTGTCCTCATCGAAACGCAGCCGTTTCAACAGCGGCGCAGACAGTTTTTCCTTTTCGGACCGCGCCAGGTCGGCCCGGTTGGCCGAGCTGATGTCGGCTGCACGCTGCGTCAGCGCCCGCGCGATTTCGGCCAGGGCCTCATTTTTTTGCGCGCTGTCCACCGCCGCCAGCTGAATAGCGGCCTGCTTGGCCTTAAGCGCTGCTTGATTGATGTCCACGCGTCTCTCCTTCTGTCCGCATCTGCCGGATTGAATCCTGAATTCACTCACCGTTTATCCCTACAACGATCCGTCCCGGAACTCAATACACTAAAGATGTATATTTCAGGTTTTAAGTTAAGACCGTTCTACTGCAGTTCGAAACCGTTTCCGTTGGTTGTTCGCGGGAAGTGAGGTGGGCAAAATGATGATGGCGCAAAAGAGTTCAGGAGGCAACCGCAATGGTGCACGTTTACGGATTAGAGTGCCCGCATGTGGTTCCAATTTCACATCCTGAACTGCGGCTTCCGACGGTTTTACCTGTCGGTGAACCTGCGGAAATTGGTACGATGCCTGGAAAAACACGATCAGTCGGTAAATACATAGCGCATGCCCAATTCATAAGCCAGTCCGTCCTCGTCCATGACCTCCTCGATCCAGCGCACCTCGGCCAGTCCCATTGCCCGGACACGGGGGTAATCTTCGCTCATGTCCGGCGGCGGAAAATCGAGCGTCCGCACGATAAGGGTTGTGCCGGGTTTGAAGGCCTTTCTCGAAACCAGCACCATTCCGCCGCGGGTGTGTTTGACCGATTTGGCCGTAAAGACGTCGCTTCTGCCCGATAGCTTGATGCACTCGGCATGCAGCGTCCACGACTTGCGGCATTCCGCACATTCTTCCAGTTGAGAGTTCATAAGTCACCTGCCTGCCCGAAATCCATTGAAGTGACGCCGGATATCAGGTGGGTTGTCCTGCTGTTGGGTTCGGGTAATGGAGTCGACAAATTCCGTCCTAATCCCCTGTTAGCCGTTCGAACGTCTCGCGCACTCTTTTGCAGTCGATGCAGTGGGTCGTGACCGGCCGGGCCCTCAGCCGTTTTAACGCGATTGGCTCGCCGCACATTTCACAAATGCCGAATGTACCGTCGTCGATTCGATTAAGTGCATTCTTGATCTTCCGAATGAGCTTGCTTTCCCGGTCACGCATGCGCAAGGCAAAGTTACGATCGATTTCGAGAGATGCCTGATCGATGAGATCGGATGAATTGACCGACGCGTCCATCAAGCCGACAATAGCGTGATCCGCCTGCCGCAGAAGCTGTTCCTGCCAATCGTTCAACACCTTTCTGAAATAAGACAACTCTGATTTTTTCATGCTGCCTCCTCCGGTGTCCGGGTTTCTGCCGACTTGCTTTCCCGGAGCCGCCGCAGCGGCTCATTCTTCTGTCAAGGCCTCTTTGAATCGACCCGTATAATCGATATCGATGGCCCCTTTGCTCATTTCGGCGATGTTGGCCCTGAAGATATCCGAACCGAAAGTGTTGACCGATCTCAGGCCGTCGGTATCGATGGTGATCTTGCGGGCAGACCCGCCCTTTTTCTCGATGACGTTGAGCAGTCTGAAAGCCGAAGTGCCGTCGAAATCCCCGAGGATCTTGAGACTGAGTCGTTTCATGTCACCGCCGATGACATCCACACGAAAATTGTTGGCCATACCGTGTAACCTCCTTGCAGAAAATTGCATATTACTGGGTTGAATACCGATCAGTGCATATAATAATATCGTGGGTGGACCCTAACCATGAGTTTTGACTTGTTCCAATCGGACTGTGTATCTGACACCGGCCACGGACTACGCCCGGTAGCAAGGGCAGGCCTCCGGCACTTTTATCAATTCGAGAACATCGAGAAGTTCTTCGAAACCAAAGGGTTTGAATATCCATCCGTCGACATCGGGGGAGCCCATTTCCGCAGCTACCTCGGATTGACACATCCCGGTCATGATCAGGACTTTTGCCTTCGGGAAATTGGCCTTAACGAAAGCGGCAAACTGGCAACCGTTCAGCTTCGGCATGCCGAATTCGCTGACAACGAGATCGAATGGCATGTTCGAGAGACTGTCGACCGCCGCTTGGCAACCATATGCGCTGCTGACACGGCAGCCGAGGGCCTTGAACATCATCGCGACGACTTCGAGGATGGCAGCGTGGCAGTCGACAACCAACACCCTTAAAGGAATACCATCGACCAAATCCCGGCGTCCGTTCCGAGCCATTCCACGGATTGACGCCAGTTCCGTTTTTCTCCTCGATGCGACCGGCTCTCGCGCAGCATGGTCGTGCGACCGGTTCGTCATGGCTTTTCGGTGTGCCGGTGATTCGCTGTTTACCATCCCGCACCTCCCCACAATGTCGACCACAGTAAGTTTGTGGCACATCACCGCTGCGCTTTTCTCTTCCCGGCTTCAGCCGCTATTCGTCCAACGCCCCGCTGTCGTCTTTTTTCACCGCCGAACGATTGTCCGCCAAGGCCAAACAATATTCACGCCAGGGACATGCACGGCTGCAATCCGAAATGGTTTTCCCGAAGCAATCCGTAATGCCTTCGAGACGCTGGATGGACCGAATAAGGTGCGGCACATCCGGTACGGCGGTGCAATTGGATTGTTGTTTCCCTTTATTGGGGCGCCGATTCGAAATTCTCGGATCCGTTCGCTGCCTTCTCATTGGACTGTTATGCGGACCAGAGCGGCCCGCCGCAACGCCTTCGTTTCAAGTATAAGACACGATCTGGCTTTTCACTCATGTTACCTATGGCTGACCTCAACCGCAATGTCCATAGGCGAAGGGCTTCAATTTAGGTGGGAAAAAATCCCGGATTGGGGGATTCCCCTGAGGGAACCATACGGATGGCGGGAAGGATGGGGCAGGTCTTTTGAAACAGGGGTTATTCTTTCCAGAGATCGATATCGATCAATCCCAGCCGGGCGGCATAGCGCACCAGGTCGATGGTTTTGTGAATTCCGAGCTTGCGCATGATGTTGGAACGGTGGTTTTCAATCGTCTTGGGGCTGATGAAGAGCTTTTCGGCGGCCTGGGTCACACTCAACCCCTCGGCCAGAAGAACCATGACCTCCTGCTCTCTGGCGGTCAGCGCATCGTAATTGGAACCGGTCGTCAGCGCCTCTTTGGGTGTCAGGCCGACGAGCTTTTTGACGACCTGCTGGGAAACGGAGGTGTCCATAAAATAATCGCCCTTCAGAACATGTTCCATTCCCTGCAGTAATTTTTCCGCGGCCGACCCCTTGGCCAAATACCCGGTGGCGCCGGCCTGAAAAGCTTTGACGATGTAATCGATCTTGGCATGCATGCTCACGATCAGAATTCGGGACTTTTTGCAGCACCTCGTCAGGTCGCCGATCAGCTCCAGACCGCTACCGTCCGGCAGCGACACGTCGAGCAGGATCAGGTCCGGTGAAAGCTGCCCTACCAGTTCAATCGCCTCTTGCCCCGTGCCGGCTTCGCCGACCACTTCATACTGCCGGCTGGAAGCGATGATCGACTTGAGGCCTTCCCTGAAAAGCGGGTGGTCGTCGACAATGAAAACGCTATTTTTTCGACTCACTTTTTTTTCTCCTGATGAGGAAATCTGATGTGGATGCTGGTACCCTTGCCAAGGCGTGATCGCAGCTCCATGCGGCCTTGGAGCAGCGAGACCCGTTCCTTCATGCTGCGCAGTCCCAGCCGCTTTTCAGCATCCAGCGCCCTCTCGCGGGCCTTCACATCGAACCCCCGGCCGTCGTCGATGATCCGCAGGATGATGTTCGGATGCGAACCGACCAGCTTGATCATGACCCGGCCGGCGGCGGCATGCTTTCGAACGTTGTTGAGCCCTTCCTGTATCAGTCGGTAGAGATTGATTTCAATGAAAGACCCCAAAAAAGAATTTTTCAAACCGGCGGTTTGAAAGTCGACCTCGATGCCGTTGCTTTCGGCAAATTCCTCGCAGAATGTCGCAAGGGTCTGGAGGAGCCCGAATTCCTCCAGTCCCGGCGGCCGCAGGCCGTAAGAGAGGTTCCGGACGGACAGAATGGACCGGTCGAGCAACCGGGTCAATTGTGACACTTTTTGCAGCATTTCGGGCGGCACACTCGCGTTCGGGTCCAAGAGGGTCGCCAGGGCTATCTTCACGGTGGAAAGCTCCTGGGCCACGCTGTCGTGCAATTCACGCGAGATCATCCGGCGCTCGTCCTCCTGAGCCTTCAACAACTGGTGCGAGAGACTTTTGATCCGCATCTCGGTCTGTCTTGCCGCGGTAATGTCCTCGATCATATTGATCGCCGCCACCAACCGGCCCTCGTTGTTTCTGATCGGGGAAGAAACGATCCTGTGGAATCGCATGTCACCATGGACAGATACCTCGTGGGTCAACTCGTGCACCTCGCTGTCCTTGAATGACGCGAAAGCCGGGCAGTCGGTGCACCTGTCTTCGCGCGGTGGATCGTGGTAAGCATGGTAGCATAGCGGTTTCTCGGACGGGTCGATGTGCGGGTACCACCTTCTCATCTGCCGGTTCATGGCCTGGATTTTCATGTCGGGGCTGATCAGCGTCACGCCGGTGGTAATGTTGTCGACCAGGCTGCGGTATCTTTCCTCGGATTCCCGCAGTTCGTCGGCGGCCTTTTTACGGTCGGTGATATCGACCCAGTTCGACAGATAGTATCGGGTCCCGTTGCCGTTTTCCACGAGACCGGCGGTCAGTTCGACCCAGAAACGTTCGCCGTTTTTCCTTTGAAAATGCTCTTCGACTCGGCTGACCCCGATCGCCATGGCGGTTTGGAACGCCCTGTGAGTTTTGTCTATCGCTTCCGGAAGCCACCACGGGTAGGGGGCGTTAATTCCGATCAGTTCGGCCGCCCGAAAACCGGTCAGTTTTTCAAAGGCCGGGTTCACGTATGTTATCGCGCTATCCGCCTGGCAGACCAGGATCGGGTTGGGTGAATGGGTCATCAGAAAGAGGCCCAACTCCGCATTTTCGGTTTTTGTCGTCATGTCCCCCTGCTTGTGCTGGTTTTACCCTTTTTTCTTTTTTTCTTTCTTTTCCTTCTGCCCGCCTTCACTCTTGGCGTGCTTCGCCGGCGTTTTCTCGGGAACGGCCTTTTTTTCAGCCAGTTTCATCTCTTTGACCCGAACTTTTTCAGCGTTCAATGTTTCCTGGGCCGCGATACTGGCCAACCGGAAATTGGCCTTGCGGATATCGGCCTTGATTTTTCTGATGGAGGGGTCGCGCCGGATGGCCGCCTCTTCCAAACCCTTTGTCTTGAGATGGGCGCTGCGAGCGGAAAGTTTTTCGGCAGCGGCTTTTTTATGGTTCTCCACATAATTCTTTGCCTTGAGGTTCATTCCATTCTCCTTTTTCGTGGCATTTGATGCGCTTTTTTGGCATAAGACACAGAATCAGATCAGTGTTTTTAATGAAACCGTGAATGGGCTTAGGATAGAACACGACCGTCATGAATTCACCCCGTTGGATCATTCACCCGATATTGATATTTCTCCTCTCCATTGCCGCTCTGGGCTTGTCGCTTTTTCTCTATATTTACTGGTACATGGAAGCCAATATCGGTCTCAGGTCCGTCATCGAACGCTTTAACTTGGATCGCGACCAGGTGCTGGCATCACAGACCTGGATGGTGATCCTGGTCCTGTCGCTCCTGGTGGGAATAATTCTGTTGGGGATTTTCGGCATCTTCGTTTACGGTCAGAAAACGCTTCAACTCTATCGTCTCCAGAACAACTTCATCAACAGTTTTACCCACGAACTGAAGACCCCGGTCACCTCCCTGAAGCTGTTTCTGCAAACATTCTCAAAACACGAGTTGACGCGTGCCGACCAACTCAAATACATTCAATTCATGATTTCAGACGTAATCCGTCTGACTGAAAACATTAATCGAATCTTAAACCTGGCCAGAATAGAAAGCAAGAGCTACGCAAACGAATTTGTCGATACGGACCTGATAACCGCAATGAATTTGTTTATCAATAACAACAACCATCTATTCCAAAATGGCACCATCCGGATTCATCCACCGGAAGGGGAACTCCCCTCCCTGCGAGTCAATTTGCCCCTGTTCGACATGCTGTTGATGAACCTGTTGACAAATGCCGTAAAATATAACTATTCGCCGCAACCGACAGTCGACATCGGTTTTGAGATCCACCCGCGTAAACTGATCATCCGTTTCGCAGACAATGGCATCGGTATCGAAAAGAAAGAGCTCCGCAAAATTTTTAGAAAATTTTACCAGGTCGGTCGGGCCGAGGATATGAGTGCCAAGGGCAGCGGATTGGGGTTGCACCTGGTTCAAAACATTGCCCGTATTCATAAATGGAAAGTCGCGGCGCACAGCCAAGGCATCGGCAAGGGGTCGACATTTTCACTCACCCTGCCGGTTTAATACGAAACGGGCTCAAACAGGTTTGTTATTTTGAATTTTGGTGCTTTATGATCGAAAATGACAAGAAATGCATCCTGGTCATCGAGGATGACGCGCACATCGCCGAAGGGTTGAAACTGAACCTGTCGCTGCAGGGATACAGGGTCGTCAGCGCCGGTGATGGACCCTCCGGACTGCAAAAATGGAAGGAAGTCAAGCCGGATCTGATCGTGCTCGACATCATGCTGCCGGTCATCGATGGGCTATCCGTTTTGCGGGCCATCCGGCTGGAGGACGAACGCCTGCCGATCCTGATTCTGTCTGCCAAAGCCGCTTCGGACGACATTATCAAGGGCCTCTCCTGGGGCGTGGACGACTACCTGACCAAGCCGTTCAACCTGGAGGAGTTCCTGTTGCGGGTGGATCGACTCATCAAACGCGTCGCCTGGAACCGAAGAGATGCGCAAGCAGGCGCGACGACCGAGACCCTCTACCGGTTCGGAGGGAACACGATCGATTTTGAAACCAGCACCGCCACCTGCCGACAGGGCCGCATCACCCTGACCGAGCAGGAGATCAAGCTTCTCAAACTGTTTATCTCAAATCGCGGAAAACCCTTGTCGCGCGCCATCCTCCTCGAGGTCGGGTGGGGGTATACCCGCAACATCACGAGTCGAACGGTCGACAACTTCATCGTGCGCCTGCGCAAATATTTCGAGGAAAATCCCCGTGAACCACGCTATTTCAAAAGTTTGCGCTCGGTCGGGTACGTATTCGATCCCGACCCGCCCCGTTATAAGAAGCGAGAGCCCATCCGACCGTGAGGCCGACAACCGGATGACCTATTTTAAAATTTCTCCTGACCTCAATTTATAAAATATTTCCAATACCCTATCGACCTCCCCGATATCCCGTTGAGTTTTCGACAGCTTTTCAACATAAACCTTTTTGTAAAACATTTGTAAAACAATCCATCCGCCTTGTCATTTTCACGCCTTCCTTTTAACATGGTAGTTCCGGTTTAATCTCCTCGGTCGGCTTCGGCTAAACTAGACCCATTTTAAACCGGTGCAATCGAAACAAAAACGTAAACCAAGGCGAACTGACATGAAACTAAATGAATTGAGGATCGGAAACCTCATCAGTCGGCTTCCCATAGTCCAGGGTGGCATGGGCGTCGGCATATCAATGGCGGGTCTGGCTTCCGCGGTCGCCAATGCGGGCGGCATTGGTGTCATCTCTGCCGCCGTTCCGGGTATTCACGAGCCTGATTTTGCGACAAACAGCGCTCAGGCCAACATCAGGGCCCTGAGAAACGAAATCAGGAAAGCGCGTAAAATGACCGACGGCATCCTCGGCGTCAACGTGATGGTGGCGCTGACCGATTTCAACGCCATGGTGCGGACATCCATCGAAGAAGGCATCGATATTATCTTTTCAGGTGCCGGACTGCCTCTGGACCTGCCGGGTTACCTCGTTAAAAAAGCCAAAACGAAACTGGTGCCGATCGTGTCATCGGCACGGGCGGCGAAAATCATCTGCCAGAAATGGCTGTCCCGCTTCAACTATCTGCCGGATGCGATGGTGGTGGAAGGCCCCAAGGCCGGTGGGCACATCGGTTTTAAGGCCGAACAGATCGACGACCCGGATTTCACCCTCGACCATCTGGTCACAGAGGTCATCGACGCGCTCAAGCCCTTTGAATCCGAACACAAAAAGATACCGGTCATCGCGGCCGGCGGGGTGTACAGTGGCGAGGACATTCACTATTTTCTCACGTTGGGGGCCGCCGGCGTCCAGATGGGGACGCGTTTTGTGGCCACGCATGAATGCGATGCCGATGATGCTTTCAAACAGGCCTACGTCGATTCCAAAGAGGAGGACATGGTGGTCATTAAAAGTCCGGTCGGACTGCCGGGCAGGGTCATCCGCAATGACTTTACCGAGGCCGTGAATCAGGGCAAAAAGAAACCCTTCAAATGCCCTTTTCATTGCATCAAGACCTGTGATTCAAGCAAGAGTCCCTACTGTATCGCCATGGCGCTGGGCAATGCCCGCAAAGGCAAACTCAAGCTTGGCTTTGCCTTTGCCGGAAAAAACGCCTACCGGGTCGATAAGGTCGTGTCGGTAAAGGAACTGATGGCCACCCTGATGGAAGAGTTAAGCCGGGCGGCGGCGGAAAGTGACGTGCAGGGGGAGGGGGTATACAGGCGCTGTATTACAGACCTCGGACCGGGAATCCGTGTACCGCAAAAATGTGAAGATTCTGCTTGGCTTTTTTAGTAAAAAGATTATTATGGAACCAATCAATAAAGGTCTGTCCTTAATTGGCAGGCCGGTTTCGCACTGAAGGTAAGATCCATTTGTCACAGTGGCACCTGCAGTTGGGGACCATGGGAAATTTTAAAGAAAGGAGGTTGTCACTATGGCGAGTGGAACTGTGAAGTGGTTCAACGAAAAAAAAGGGTATGGTTTCATTGAATCCGAAGATGGAACCGATGTTTTCGTTCATCATTCGGGTATCAATGCCACCGGTTTTAAGACGCTTCATGAAGGCGACCGTGTAACCTTTGACATCGAACAGGGTCAAAAGGGTCCGGCGGCCGTCAATGTCACCGTGGTTTAGCTTACCGTTTTTCGGTATGGAAAGGGCACTCTCGTACAGAACGAGGCGTGCCCTTTTTATTTAGCACGAAAATAGAATCAGTCCCGTAAATAGAAATTTGAAACTGGAAACTGGAAACTCAGAACCTGGAACCAGCGGTTGCTTAAGGGCCATGAGTGTTTAGAATGAAAATAAAGTTTGGTCCACATCCCTATCCTGACATAACCGGCTCAACCGGCTAAATCCCGCTGCGGCGGGACTAAACGGACACAACCGAACAGGGTAGGCGCCTCCGCCCGGATAAACGGTTGCGAGTCGCGGCTGAAACTCGCCGCCAACGGGCTCTAA
>JBDNAO010000488.1:0-3330 GCA_039768375.1 Desulfobacterales bacterium
ATAAAGTGATACTTTATATTATCAGCCGGAACCATTGGGAGTATTGTCAATGACGACGATAGCGGCCTACAATGCGGAGCGTCTGATCGGCACGCAGGTGGGAACCTCGATTATCATCAAAGAACTGGCACGCGGCGGGATGGCCATCGTGTTCATCGCTTTTCAAAAGTCCCTGAAGCGCCAGATCGCGGTCAAGGTTCTACCCAAGAGTCTGATCACGGCGAAGTCGGCCGAACTTTTCCAGCAGGAGGCCGAATCCGTTGCCATTCTCTCCCATCCTAACATCATTCCGGTATACGAAGTCGGCGAAACCGACGATTTTCTGTTCATAACGATGCAGCTGGTCCAGGGGAACACTCTGGCCCAATTCATGCAGTTCGCCCAGAAAAACCCAATCCCCTCGCGACGCGTGCTGCCGCTGCCCGCGACCCTGAAGGTCATGATCCAGATGCTCGATGCTCTCGATTATGCACACAGCCAAGGCATTGTCCACCGGGACATCAAACCGGGAAACATCATGATCGAAAAACACTCCCGCCGGCCGTTGGTCACCGATTTCGGCATCGTCCAGGTCCTGAACAGCCACACCGAAGCCGCCAAGGCCGTTCACGGCACCCCGCTCTACATGGCTCCCGAACAGATCCTGGGCCAGGATGTCGACGGGCGGGCCGATATTTACGCCGCCGGAACAATGTTCTACCAGATGATTGTCGCCGAACTGCCCCTGCCGGAATTCAAAAGCAAAACCGACCTGCTCAAGCACAAGATTCTCAGCCGGGGAAGCTTCTTTCTGAAAAAGCCCTCCGAAGTGAATCCGGCAATCGACCAGGAGATGGACCGGATCATCGGCAAGGCCACGGCTTTCGAACCGGACCAACGCTACAGCAGCGGCCGGGATTTCCTCGGCGACCTGGAGCAGTATCAACGGCAGCACTGTCAGTAACCGTCGAAAGGGGTGTCAGCCATGACCGTCCAGAAGCTCCCGAAAGAGATTTCCAACAGAATCGGCAGAGCCTTTGCACTGCTCTTCAACCGGTCGGCGATGTACAATATCAATCACCCGTTCACCGCCCAGGCCCTTTCCGAGTTTTACAGCACGACGACCCACGGCTTGACCCTGTTTTCGCCGGTCGCCCTGATTATGCATCAAGATCAGTTTTTCATCGAAGAAGAACCGCTCGACCACCGGATCAACACCGGCAAAATGCTCACTCACTTTAAAAGAGCCGACATCCAATCGATCTCCTTCGAGAAAGGGATGGGGGAGCCCGAATTGGCCCAATTTGCCGAGGTCCTCAACGACATTGCCAAATATGCCAACGCCGAGGCCATGAAAGCGGCTTGCGAACAGATGGGCATCCGCAACATCAAGGTCAACCACGTCTTCTACAAAAAGATTACGGCCGACGATGAAGTCGTCGACCGACGGACTTTTGAGCAGATTTCCACCGCTTCGGCTTCCGGTACGACCGAACATGGGACCGACGAGGTGCTGGGGATGATGGCGGAGAGCGTGCTGATGGAGGAACTGGAAAAGTCTCTCTCGCTTCAAAGCATCATCGAGAGTCCCACCGGTGCATCCCAGAAAATAATAGAGGCCGATCGAGCGGCGGCTGCATCCGGTGAACCCGGTTCCCCCGCGTCCGGCGATGTCATCATGGCCCAACTGCAGCGAATTCGCGAGGAAATCGACCGGTCGTCTTCCGGCACCGACAAGCCAAGCCTCGGTGAGTTGGCCGATGCCGTCTTTGCAATGAAAAAAAACCTCCTCGACGGCATATCGGCCCGCAAAGCCGAAGGGATCGTATACCAAAACGAGCGGCAGATCCTGGAGGAAACAGAGGCGCTCACCGATCAGGTCCTGATTCAACTCATCTGCGAAGAGTACCAGCAGGGAAAAATTTCGGTTCAGAGACTGGCGCAGATCCTGCGGCGCCTGGTGCCGGAACCGGGCGAATTGCAGCGATTGATGCCGAAAATAAAGACCGCTCTCTTGGAGGAGGGCATGCAGTTGCAGGAGTTTCTCCAGCTGACCCGGGAGTTGAAAAAAGAACTGCAGAGCGAAGACTTGGTGACGGCCCTCGAGAAGAGCGCCGATCAGCTGGGCATTTCGGCCGATGTCCTCATAGAGGAAGTCAACCGCGACCCCAAAAGCGCGGCAGAATTGATTTACCTGGCCTCCGAAATCCGCCGCGGATCGGGGGATGAAAAGGTCCTGTCCGACCTGTTGGTCGATTACATCGAACGCGTCGGCTCGGAAATCGCCCTGGATGCCGCCCAAAAGCAGGGCGAGGAGGGAGACCAGCACCTGCAGGGTCTGATTTCAAAAATAGAGTCAACCCTGGTCCAAAGTTTGAAAGGAAAGGACCTCAGTGCCGACATCTTGCACAAGGTGGCCGAGCGATTGGGCGAACGCATGGAGGAATGCCTCGAGGCGCTGAAGTCACGCTGGACAACGCGCCAAAAGACCCTTACACCAGCCGGTGTCGAGAAGCCGACGGCGGTTCCGGGCGTCTTTGAAGAGAATGCCGCAGCCGGGGCCGAGTTACACGCCGTCATGGAACAGATGCGCGCCTCGGCCAATGAAAAAGAAGCCGCGCAAGGTCAGGTTGTCGTCCAGGAAGCGCCCTCGGACGCCGAACCGGCAGATGAGGAGAAAGCGATCAAGGCTACCTTGCCGAAAGGCATCTTGAACCGTAACAGTATCCTTTACATCCTGGAGAAGGAAATTGACCGAACCATCCGTTATGACACCCCTTTCTCGGTGCTGATGCTGGCCATTTACAAGGTCACTCCGGCCAAACCCCTGCCGGCCGGCACTATCAATCGGGATGACGTCATGCACTTCGTGCTGAGCAACCTGGTCCGGATTAGCCGGAGTTCCGATATCCTGGGTGTTCTCGATCGCAACAAGTTCCTTGCGCTGATGCCGATGGCGACCGGAAAAAATTCTAAGGCCGCCATGCGCCGGATCCTCAAAGGCATTCACGACGTCGAGTACAGCATTGAAGAAACCCCGGTCGTGATAAAGCTGGCCGCCACCGTGACAACCTTCGACAAAGACCGCACCCCGAACCTCAACGATTTCATCAAGAGAGCCGAATCCGACATCTTCGACATGGTCAACCGCCTGAGAAACATCCAGAGCATCTACTGAAAAAGTTTACGCTTGCCTTTCCGACGACGATCGACTATAAGTTATTAAAACTCCCCGCAAAATGACGGCAAAGGTTTAACGCCGCCGCTTCAGATATATCACCGGTATGCTTTGCGATGCCGTGAATCGACAGTCAAATTCAACACCATCTGATTCAAAAACCTTTTTTCGAT
>JBDNAO010000489.1:0-4211 GCA_039768375.1 Desulfobacterales bacterium
CAGGTTGACGGCCGTGGTTTTACCGGAGCCGTTGGGTCCGATGAGCCCCAAGAGTTCGCCTTCGGCCAGATCGAAGTAAAGATCGCTGATGGCCTGAACACCGCCGAAATTTTTAAAAAGACCGGTAACCCTCAAAATGGCGGTGGATTTCATGTGTCCACCTCGACCCAGCGTTCAAACTGGTGGTACTTGCGCTGAATGAAGTGAAAAATGCCCTCCGGCAGTGCGACGATGAAGACGACCAGAAACACGCCGTATAACACGATGCGTAAACCCCCGACGCCGCGCAGCACTTCCGAGAGGGGCACCAGAATGAAGGCACCCAGGGTGGCACCGGCCAGCGAGCCCGGACCACCGACCACGGCTGCGGCGATCGGCAGGATCGAGTAGTCGAGCGCGAACACCGGCATACCGACGAACATGTAGACGTGCGTCATGAATGCACCGGCAAATGCGCCGATGGTGCTGGCGATCCAGAGCGCCTGAGTTTTATACCAGTAGATGTTGATGCCGGCATTGATCACCGAGCGATCATTGTCGCGGATGCCCTTCAGCACAAGCCCGTAATCGGTTCCCAGCAGGCGGCGGAATCCGAAGAGTGCCGCCAGCATGGCACCGACAATCAGATAGATCTCCAGCCATCTCGACGGCAGAGACGTCATACCGGTCAAGCCTTCGGTGCCGCCGAAAATGCGTGTCGCCTCGATCAGCCGCACCAGCATCAGGGGCAGGATCAGCGTCACCATTGAAAAGTAGATTCCCCGCAGACGCAGCACCGGCAGCAGCAAGGCCGTGCAGATCAGCCCCCCGAAAACGGCTGCCACCGGAATTGTCAGCAGTGGCGGCAGCCCCCAGTAGTGATTCAGTATGCCCGTGACATAGGCCCCCATACCGAAAAACAGGGCCTGCCCGAGGGATATCATTCCGGTTTGGGCCAGAAGGTCCCAGCTGATCGCCAGCAGGGCGAACACAGCCACCGAGAGCAGAACCTTTTGCCAGTAGATGCCGAGTACGAGAGGGAGCATAAGGATGGCAAACACCGGCAGCACCCTGGGCCCGGCCAGATAGAGCATCTCGCGCCAGGAACATAGGGCGAACACATCCCCGGACCTGACCTTGATGCCGCGATCGACCCGTTCCCTGCGCTTCTGCACGACTCTAAATCCTTTCTTCCAGCTCTTTCTGCTTTCCGAACAACCCGGAGGGTTTGAGGGTCAGGACCACCAGGATGGCGGCCAGACTGACGATCATCGTCCAGTGGGAACTGATGTAGGTATCGGTGAAGCGCTCGGCGAAACCGATCACGAAACTGGCCACGATCGTGCCGCCGGTGCTGCCCAGGCCGCCGATGATGCACACGGCCAGCGCCTTGATCAGGACATCGTAGCCTTCACCCGGGGCGATGCTGCCGAGCGGGATGATGACAGTGGCGGCCAGTGCGGCCAGGCCGGCACCGAGAGACACGCTCAGCAGCGCGATCCGATCGGAATCGATGCCGAGGGTCAAGGCGGTGCGTTCATCCTGAGCGATCCCCCGGAAGGCGAGCCCCAGACGGGTATGGTGGGTAAACCACCACAGACCGAGAATCACAATCGAACCGATGATCACGATCAGCAGGCGCTGCACATCGATGAAGACACCGGCCAGTACGACACTGTCGTCGACGAAGACCGGCAGATTGTATTCGAAACCGACAAATCCGAGGTAGCGGAAGATCTCCAGAATGGCCAGACCGATACCGAAGGTGGCGATGACTTCCGACAAGGCCTGGCCGCGGACGCGCAACAGGATAAAACGATACATGAGCGCTCCTGCCAGCATTGTCAGCAGGATGGAGATGGCGGCGGCCACAGGGTA
This sequence comes from Desulfobacterales bacterium, assembly GCA_039768375.1. Lineage (GTDB taxonomy): Bacteria > Desulfobacterota > Desulfobacteria > Desulfobacterales > SG8-13 > JARFQH01. The sequence goes on from JBDNAO010000489.1 coordinate 1,858, forward strand.
GGGCATGCCGACCAGGTTCAACCCCATCCAGGTGGCGTAGGCGGAGAAGATGTATAGCGCACCGTAGGCAAAGTTCGCTACGCCGCTGATCCCGAAGGTCAGGTTGAAGCCGATCGCCATCAAGGCCAGGATGATCGAGTTGACGAAGGCGTATACAATGGTGCCTATTAACATCGGCAGTGTTGGTTTGGGTTTCAGTTGACCGCTTTTAAATCCGATCACCCGGTTCCATGAAAAGGTTCACCGAGATGCCCCCATTGGGTTGGCGAGCAGATCTCCGCTATTTCAGTGATGTCAGGCCGGCCGGCAGTTGAATTTTGGCCTCGGCGATCGATTCCGGGAAAACGATGACCCGCCGGCCGTCATCGGTCCACTGGAAAATGCAGCCGACCGCCGTCTCTGCCGGTTCGTTACCGAATACGGCCTGGTGTCCCTCGTCAAAGCGGATGCGTCCCATCACGCCCTGACGATCCGTTTTTTCCAATGCGGCTACGAGCGCGTCAGGATCGAGGCCGCCGGCCCGTTCGATCGCTTCGGCCAGGATGTAGACCGATTCGTAGGAAGGCGCCGGACCGTGGCCGGCCTGCAGCGGTTTTCCGTAGGTTTTGCGGTAGGCGTCATCGAATGTTACCGACGGCGGAACCCGGTCGGATGAGATGGCGCTGCCGAGTTCAAAGATACTGTTCATGGCGCCGCCAATTTTTTTGTCGAAGGTGTTCCAGGCGTCGGAGCCGGCCAGCGGCGAGATGAAACCGGCCATGACGGCCGGAACTTTCATCGATTTCCATTGTTTGACCAGGATGCCGCTTTGGGGCATGTCGAAAATCGGCATGATGACTTGTGCGCCGCTGGTGCGGGCTTTCATCAAGGCCGAGGAAAAATCGGAGGTGCCGGTCGGGTAGGCCTCTTCACCAAGAATTGACCAGCCGGCCTTGTCAAAATACATCTTTTTCACGAATCCGGCCGTCGCCCGGGCCCAGGCCACATCTTGATGCAGCACATAGACCTTGTTGAACCCGAACTCCTTGTTGATCAGCGCCATGGTTCCGGCGAGATATTTGACCAGGTAAATTGCGTTGAGGCAGGTCCTGAACACGTATTTGTACTTCACCGGGTCTTCCTTGAGCTTTTTTTCCGAGCCGGGGCTCATGGCGATGGTGCCGAGCATCGGCACCTTGTACTTGGCGATGATGTCCATGCTGGCCATCAGGGCTTCGGATCGAAAGGGGCCGACCACAATGGCGGCCGGCTTTTGTTCGAGGATTATTTTTTCGATGCCGAGCAGGGCCTCCGGAACCGGCACACCCGGCGCCGCATCGCGTATATCGATGTCGGTAATCTTGAAAGGACGTTTTTCATTGCCGACCTTGACACCGCCTGTGGCATTGATCTCGTCGACCGCCATCTGGACGGCTTTGAGGGATTCCTTGCCCTCGAGGAACCCCAACGATGTGGGCACGGCGATCGTGATCGGTTCCGCCGCGCGCAGATCCGTTGCTAGATAAATGGAACCGCACAAAACAACGGCCAGAAAGCAAATGGTGATTCTTTTCATGGCAGGCCTCCTCGCGTTGGGCATTCAAATGATTGGCAAAAGGATTGAATGTGATTTATTTATTAAGTTCCAGTCAGCTGAAATGTAGCTACAGGAGAGCCACGGCGATGTCAAGGAAATTGTGCTACGACAGTGTGGTATTCAGGCCGCCTTTTCAGTAAGATCAGCCATTTTGTGCCATCCATGAAACAGGGCACGGAGAGGCGCGGCCGGTTTGATTAATCCCTTAAACCTTCCCGTTGAGTCAGGCGGGATGGTCCAAGCTATGCTATGCGGGTAGGTAAGTGCGTGTAAACCGTCCGCTTCGCTCGAGATGCAAAGATCACAGAGAAAAAATTAAACAAGTCCCCAGCGTCTCTGCGGTGAAAATGAATATCAAAACGGCCCCCTTTTAGGGGTGGTATTTGACTGCCTTTTAAAGTGGATTCGGGTCCAGGGGATATTGAAAACGCGGGATACGGCTTGCGTTCGAATTGAAATAAGAATACCCTGTGGCGTGTCATTTTTGACGTGTCTCGACGGCCTTGAGCGGCGCAATTGAATGCATTTAGGGTTTCGGGTTCAGAGGTTCAGGGTTGAAGGGTTCTGGGTACGGGGATCAGGGTTCAGCACTGCTTCTGGTCGCAAGCATCCACATTGACCGAAGGTGAAACTTATAAGTTTCGGTGAAAAATCCCAAATCGCAAATAACAAATAACAAACAAATCACAATGGCCAAATTTCAAAATTTCAAACCTGTTTGGGTCATTGGATATTGAAATTTGGGATTTATTTGTATTTTGGTGCTTGTATTTTGGCA
>JBDNAO010000089.1:0-2892 GCA_039768375.1 Desulfobacterales bacterium
CCGATGAACCCCACCAGGAAGCCGTCCAGCTTGCACAGACCGGTGTAGACTTCGGGGCCGTAATCCGGCCGGTATTCCATGTGTTCGCTGCCGTCCACCAGGCGCGAGAGGACCTCGTCGAAATCGTACATCTGCTTCTGGTTGAAGGGCACCAGGCTGTAGAGGTCCTCGGCCGCAAAGCGGGGGGGGGTGGGATCGGCCACCCGGAAAAATTTCGGATTGTAGGCCGGCATATCCCGCATGTAGTCCTTGATGCCGTCGAGCACCTGGGCCTCGTCGTCGTAAACGTATCGAAAAAAACCGGTCTCATCGTAGTGGATTTTAGTCGAGCCCGGCGGCTCTTCCTTGTACTGCTTGGCGGCCTTGATCAGCTGTTCGGCGCCTTCCAGATCGAAGGAGCCCTTGGGGGACATTCCGCTTAGGATGCCGCCGCCCCCGACGGCGATATTGCTGTCCTTGTGGGCAAACAGAACGGTGGGGCTGATGCCCTGGTAGCCGCCGCCGGCCGGGTTGGTCCCGTAAATGGCGGCCAGGATCGGAATCCCCATCTGCTCCAATTCGGCGTGGCGAAAGAAGGTGGTACCGCCGCCGCGCCGGTTGGCATAGAATTTTTCCTGCTCGGTGAGCTTGACACCGCTGCAGTTGACCAGCCAGACCAGCGGCAGGTTCAGGCGCTTGGATAGATCGGTGACCCGTAGAAGATTGTCATACTGACCGGGCAGCCAGGCACCGGCAAAGACCTTGTTGTCGAAACCGATGATCACGGCCCATTTGCCGGAGATCTTGCCCAGGCCGTCGATGACGTTGTTGGTGCCTTCGGCGTTGTCTTCGGGATTGTAGAGCGTGTGCAGCGGACACCAGGTTCCGGGGTCCACGAGATAGCGCAGCCGCTGCCAGATGGTCATCTGGCCCCGGGCGTTGATTTTTTCTTCCGGCAACCCGACATTTTTGACTTTTTCGACCTCTTTGCGGATATCTTCCTCAACCGCCTTGATCTTCTGGACGTTCTCTTGGTTGCTTTTGATCAGCCCCGGACTCAGATCGGTGCCGAAGTCCTTCATTTTTTCGAAGTAAGGTTTCATGATGTCTCGCTCCCGGTTTCGTCAGCGGTTTTATCTGTCCGGCTCGATCGGCCACAGCCCCTTTTCTTTCAGGACCGACCGCAGCGTTTTCAGGGCGGTGTTGACCGTAGGGATACCGGCGTAGGTGAAGGTCTGAAAGATCGCTTCCGCGATGTCCTCCACAGGGCACCCCACATTCAGAGCGGCCTGGATGTGGAGGCGGAGTTCTTCCGGGCGGTCGAGGACCGTCAGGACGGCGATGGTGATCAACTGCCGCGTCTGATGGGGGATCTTTTCGCGAGCGTAAAGTCTCCCCGTGATAAACAGCGACAGCTCACGGCCCAGTTCCTTATCGAAGGCCTGCCAGAGCTCAAAGGGTTTTTCCTCCGTAACGCCCCTGAAGTAGAGCGCGGCGGTGTTTTTTGTTTTTTCGATCAGGTTCTCATCCAATTGCCGGGGTCTCCTTTTTAGCGGTTCAATCGTGGTCGCTGTACGGCGAACCTCAGCGGTTCGCCTTGCGGATGCCCAGTTGGTCCAGAGCGATGATCCATTTGCAGATGTTGGCCGATCCCTCGACCATCGTGTAGGTGGGGGTGTCGCGGTAGAACCGGGCGACCGGATATTCGGTCGAATATCCGTAGGCGCCGAGAATCCGCATGGCGTAGTTGGCGCATTTGGTGACCACTTCGCCGGCAAAATACTTGGCCTGGGCCACGTCCAGGCCGTTGTTGAGACGGCCCTGATCCTTGGCCCATGCGGCCTTGTAGACCAAGAGACGGGCGGCTTCGATTTCAGCCGACATCTGGGCAATCATGTCCTGGTTCATCTGAAACTCGCCAATGGGTTTGCCGAACTGTTTGCGCTCGCGGCAATATTTGACAGACGCATCGAGGCAGGCCTGAGCCACGCCGACCGCCCCCGCCGCGGCCGATAAACGGGTCTGGTTCAGGGAGCTGAAGACTATTTTAGCCCCGTCTCCGGGTTGCCCGAGGATGTTTTCCTTGGGGACGCGGGTGTTGGTTAGAAAGACTTCGCCGGTCGGTGAACTGTGTGACCCCATTTTTTCGAGGGCAGTTGTTCTGACGCCGTTGAAATTCTTCAACTCGACCACGAAGGCCGACAATCCTTTGGAGCCCTTTTCGCGATCCGTGTAGGCATAGTAAAGGATCACATCGGCGATGTTGGCATTGGAAATCCAGGTCTTGGAGCCGTTCAGCAGCCAGTGGTCGCCCTTGTCTTCGGCCGTGGACTGCATCGACATCACATCGGACCCGGCGTCCGGCTCGGTGATGCCGAATCCGCCGATGTATTCGGCATTGACCAGTTTGGATATATATTTCCGCTTGACCGTGTCGGCGCCGTAGCGATAAATAGTGTAGGCACATCCAAGGGTCTGCATGTTGATCTGAACCCTCAGGGAACTCGACGCCCGCGCTATTTCTTCGGTGACGATCATGGCCGCCAGCCAACCGGCGTCCATTCCTTCCCCATCGTACTCTTCCGGTATGACCGTGCCGAAAAAGCCGAGTTCGGCTATCGGCCTGATGGCCTCTTTGTAAGGGAAATAATGCTTGGCGTCCCACTCGTCGGCATAGGGGGCGATTTTTTTATCGGCGAACTCGCGGATCGCTTTTCTCAGCATTTCAAGTTCTTTGGTCAACGCAAAATGCATCTGCTGTCCTCCTCTGCAATTGGCTCGGTAATATTCTTAAATAGCTACCATATAGCTATACCGCACCTGCAATGTCAAGCGCTTTTAAACCGATACCCGCTGCGACTTCGGGCGTTCGGGTCACCGTTTCGCAAGCCGGGGCCAGCCTTCGGTTGGCCC
>JBDNAO010000490.1:0-4060 GCA_039768375.1 Desulfobacterales bacterium
GAACTGCGTTTTGGCCTCGATGACGTCGGCTCGGATGTTCGGGCACGGACAAAGCGCACAGAAATTGCAAAGATCCACCAGCCGTCGCAGCGCGTCGTCCGAGATCGCTTCGCCGGATGCCTGCTCCTGATCCCACAGCCGGTATAGTTCGGGGAAAAACAGGCAGTCGGCGTCCATCAGGTGGCGGCATACGTCGCAGTCTGTGCAGGCATCCACCACCTCTCGAATCGTGTTTTCGGGTTTGAATTTTTCCATTAGATATCCATTTGAAAACTTCTGATGTAAGATTTTAGCCTCGTCAGACCGATCTCATCCAGTTCTCGGCAATCTTCCGGGCCCTTGACCCCTTCCGCCAATCGGGTGGCGAACACCATGCAGGTGGGTTCACCGCACTCGCGGCAATTGGTTTTGGGCAGCAGTTTGAGGATTTCGATGATCATGGGCCGGGATGCGCCCTTCGTGCTGGGTGGGATGCTGTCCCGGTTTTCCCAGGCTGCGTTGATTTCGCGTTTGAGCCAATCGACGACTTTGCACGCCTCCGCCTCGTCTTTAAGAGCGTTGACGGCAATCCTGCGGCCGTGCACCGTTATCAGTTTTCCGTATGCTTTGAAGATGACCGCGGGCGGGTCTTGAACATACTCGAATCCGCCCAGAACGGAATTCAAATACGGCAACACGGCGCTCACATCCTGGTCCAGGTGTGCGAAGCAGTTGACCGTCTCCGCCCCGGGCATACACTTGTTGTTGAAAATTTCGAGTCGATAACTTTTTAGCAGCATCTTCTCGCCTCCGTAATGAAATCCGGCCCTCTTCCTCAAGAGTACGGTATATCCGATTTTGGGTTACAGCGCATATATAGCTTCACCTGTTTGATGTCCGGTCGAGAACCGTTAGCGGACTCCATCCGGCAGTTCAGACTGAGGTAACAATGGGTCGGCTTGTTGTTTTTGGTAATCATGCGTTCTTATTCAACCAAAACCCATTTTCCATCAGATAGAGCGGTACAAGAAATCCGGAAACCGGGCCCACGAGGACATTCCACCGCGTCAACTGTCTGATCGAATTCTTCTCCGACTCTGCCAGTCCGGGGATTATCAGCTGAGAATGCGCAATCTTATCGGTTACTGCGTTTTCTTGAATTGCCTTCCAGACTTCGAGGGCCTTGAACATTTTCTCGTGGATCGCGTTATCGATCGAATAGCCATGGGTGAAAGTCGGCAATAAAAATGCACGGGTTGCGGTTTTTTCAAGAATTTCTTTCATTATGGTTACGGTTTGACTGAAATTGCAGGTAATGAGAAGCGGGGCCTTCTCATTTGGCGCGTTTATTTCGATGAGTTTGCAAGGCTCCTGCTCCATCATCACATTGTAGGGAATTGGATCCTTATTCAACGCTGCGATCGAATTCAGCAATTGTGCAAATTCGCTATCCAAATCGGAACATTTATGAGCGTCGACCTCCACCTTTAAAATAGCAGCAGCAAACTCCATACAGCTCGGGTATCCGCACTTTGCACAATCGGTTTCCGGTAAGAATTCGCAAAGGTCTTCCGGATCGGGAGGATATATTTCGGCCATTTCCTGTTCGACAACCATGTTTACCTCCTTATGCCTTTTTAGATGGGGTTAATCTTTACTTGAAATCCAAGCTTTAATGTCTTCCTTTTTAGGAATCTTGCCGACACTTTTGACCTCGCCGTCGACGACCACGGCCGGGGTGCCGAACACTCCGTAACCGGCGATCTCCATGACGTCTGTTACATGGCCGACGGCGGCATCGACACCGGCCTCGGACACGGCTTCCTTGACGATTTTCTCAGTTTGCTGACATTTGGGGCATCCCGGTCCCAGCACTTTGATCTCCATGATTTTTATCCTTTCTGTCGGTTATGTCAGTTAGATCCGTTGGATCTATTCTGTTACAAGTCTTGGGCTTCTAAGCGCCAACCCTTGAGAGTTTCTTTTGAAGGCTCCCTGCCGGCGGCTATTACGCAGTCGTTGTTCACAAGGGCCGGCATGGCAATTACGCCGTAGGTGCAAATCTCCATCGGATCGCGCGCATGCTCCAGAGGAGTCTCATCCCCCTCTTTTAAATAAAGAAGTGTCCGTATATCAGACCGCTAATGGTGGCCATCACCACCACCAGGCATACATAGGCGACGGTCTTTTTGGTGCCCATCACACTTCGAATGACCAGCATGTTGGGCAGGCTCAAGGCCGGTCCGGCCAGCAGCAGCGCCAAGGCCGGTCCCTTGCCCATTCCGGCACCGATCAACCCCTGAAGGATGGGCACTTCGGTTAGGGTGGCAAAGTACATAAACGCCCCCACAATAGAGGAAAACAGGATGGCCCCCAGAGAGTTGCCGCCCACCAGGCCGCTGACCCAGCCGGAGGGTATCATTCCCTCGTTACCCGGGCGTCCCAGCAGAAATCCGGCTGCGAGCACACCAGCGATCAGAAGCGGCATAATCTGCTTGGTAAAATCCCAGGTGGCCAGGAACCAGCTCTCGGTTTCTCCCCGGGTGGTGGTTGTCAGCACCGCAAGCGCAACGATGCCGGTCGAAAAGGCAATCAGCGGCTTGTGCGGAAAAAGAAGCGCCAGGACCAGAACCGCGGCAGCCGCCAAAATGACTTTATAGGCTTTAACGCGAAACCACTTTACCAGCAGCACGCCCAGGCCGATGGCGAACAGGCCGGTCAAGAGCCATTTGACACCGTAAACCGCATTCCACAGACCCACCGGTTCTTCGGGCTTTCCCCAGGTCGCAAAGATCAGGATGCCTGCCATGGTTGCAAAATAAACGGCATTCTGCCATAGCGGCCGCTCCACTTCGGGTTCAGGCATGTGCAGGGCGGCTTCGGTCTTGGCCTGTTCCTCCTTTCGGAACAACAGGTGCATGATCAGACCGATGACGACGCTGAACATGACGGCCCCCACGGCTCTCGCCAGACCGAGTTCGGGGCCGAGTATGCGCGCGGTCAGCACGATGGCAAGGATGTTGATGGCCGGACCGGAGTAGAGGAAGGCGATCGCCGGGCCGAGCCCGGCCCCCCGCTTCCAGATGCCGGCAAACAGCGGCAGGACGGTGCAGGAGCAGACCGCAAGGATGGTGCCCGACACCGATGCCACGCCGTAGGACATTACCTTTTTGGTGCCCGCCCCCAAGTATTTGATGACGGCTGCCTGGGAGACGAACACCGAAATGGCGCCGGCGATGAAAAGAGCCGGCACCAGGCAGAGCAGCACGTGTTCCTGGGCGTACCACTTGGTCAGAGCCAGGGCCTCGATGATGGCCCCGGTAAACCGGCTGCTGCCCAGCGGCAGCCAGAAAATGACAAGAAACACGCTGGCAATGACGCTCAGGGGCTTCCAAATGCTTTTCCAGTCGATCAGACTGGGTTGATCGGGTTCTTTTTCCGCATCCGGCTTGGAGCCCGCAAGCGTCGGTCTTTTTCCGGTAATTGACACAGCATTGCTCATCGAGAATTTCCCCCGTTCATAAGCGGCCCGTCAAACTCAACCGCTGCTCACCGGTTCGGGCTGGAAGGTCCGTTAAATTATAAATTGTTATATAGCTATTTAGTAGTCCCAATAAGTCAGTTTTTCACGCAGATTTCAAACCGGTTGAGCTGAGGGATCATTTTTTCCAGCGCGACAATTTCCGATTCGTCGTTAAGCCAGTGTTTCAGATTGCCCAGGAGGCTCGCCGCATAGGCGCTTTCACCGCCGTCAGCCAGGTGGTAATTGACCCACAAACCATCCTTCTTGAAACTAACCAGTCCGGCTTCCTCGAGAACTTTAAGATGCTTGGAAACCGTTGGCTGGGAAATTTCCAGGGCCCCCTGCAGCTCGCAGACACATAGCATCTTGTGTTGCAGCAACTTGACAATTTTGACCCGATTCGGATCAGAAAGGGCTTTCATCACTTTTATGAACGCTTTCATAGAGACTCCCATATTTTTATTTGGGAATATATAGATTTAGCGTCACCGTGTCAAGCAATAAATTTGACCTCTGTAATAAATATGGAGTTGACATTCTATGCCACGTTGTGGCAGC
>JBDNAO010000491.1:0-6846 GCA_039768375.1 Desulfobacterales bacterium
CAAATAACAAATAACAAACAAATCACAATGACCAAAATTCAAAATCCCATACTATTAGCTTTTGATCTTATTTGAGATTTGGATATTGTAGGTTGGAATTTACTTGTATTTTGGTGCTTGTATTTTGGTATTTGGCATATCTGAATACCTCAATACCTGGGATCGTATCTTTAAAGATTACCTCTCTATTGGCTATCGTACCGTTAAGTTTCATTCGAGGGTTTTCTGACCTGCCGCAGGAACGTCAGACTGCGGGGCTCGCGGCCCAACTGGTAGGGAACGAAAGCTTCCAGGACATTGAGGCTTTCCACGATCGCCGGCGGCGAAAAGCGAAGACGCCCGACCCTTGACAAATCACCGGTTTCAAGCCACTGCAGCTGTTTGAGGGTACCCCTGGTAAGGGTCAGCCTTTCCGATCCCCCCGCCACGCAGTGCGCGCACACCACCCCGCCGCGGGACAGATCGAAAAACAGTGTCCCGCCCTCGATCCGATCGATGTCGCGTTGGCACCTGCTGCACACCCCCAGGATCGGACCGTGGCCGGAGAGCACCAGAAACCGAATCTGAAAGAGAATACTCAGAACATCAGCCGGTGTCCGCCCCAAATCGAGCTCGGTGAGCACATGCAAGAGCAGTTCATAGAGATCCGGCTGTCTCTGACCTTCTTCCGACCACCCGTCAATCAGCTCGGCCCAGTAGCTCGCATAGGCCGTGCACGTGATCGACGCCCGAATGGCGGCAAACGGCTGCTTCAGAGCCGCTTCCTGCAGGACCGGCAAACCGCTGCGCTTTCCCGCGCTGCAGAGGATGTCGAGCGCCGCAAAGAGTTCCAGTATGCCCCCGAAGCGCTTGGTGCTTTTTCTGGCGGACTTTGCAATCGCGGAGAGCTTGCCTTTTTCCAGTGTCAGGAAGGACAAGATAAGATCGAAATCACCATACTCGATCCGTCGCAGTATGATGGCGGGAGTAGACAAGCTCGACATGCCGTTTTCATGGGAGTTGAATATTAACGACCTGACCGCTCTTCCCCGACAGTGGTACTGCCTTGCCGTTCAGCCCGAGTCTGATGCCGCCCGCATTTCCGATGAGGAGATTGAAATTCCTGGAGCCTTCCAGCTCGATGTGGTCGCCCGGATTGAGTCGGTATTGCTTGGCCTGCTGGTCGTCAACGATTATCTTCAGCCACGTTTCTTCGATGGTGTCGATCGTCAGCCGTAACTTATTGGCGACTGCCGGCGGCGGCGGCGCAGATCCGGTTGAAGCGTCAGGGGCAGAAACCTCTTTATCATCTGCCGAATCCATCGACGGTTCGGTCGACGGTTCAGTCGCCGGTGCCGGGACCGCCTTCTCTTCCGCCGGGGCCCTTGAAAGCGCATCCGGCTTTTCAATCATCGGTTCCGTCGCCGACGGTTCGGCTGTTTCCGTCGAAACCGCCTCCTCCGGCATATTGTGCTCGCGCCATGCCGACACGGCGTAAAGCGTCACGGCAATCAGGCAAAGCACGGCAGCGAGAGACAATAACAGACGCCGCCAGAAGGCCCCGCCTGTTCGAAACAGGGCGGCTTCGGATAGAGCGATCTTGCGTTTTACCGCCAGGCGGGAGATGTACCGCTGAACGGCTTCATCGCCGTCAGCCCCGATAGCCTTGGCATAGGCCCTCAAGAAGCCCTTGACATATACCTCGTCCGGAAGGTGCCGGTGGTCTTCCGCTTCGATGAAATGCAGCGTTTCCAGCCTGATGCGGGTTTCATGGGAAACGGCCTTGAGACTTATCCCTTTTTCGACCCGGATCGATTGAAGGTAGCGCCCGAAGGAAAGTGCTGTCTGCTCGGATTCAGCTGTCATCTTTGCGTGTCCGTTTCCTGCATCGTGCCGGCTCGTTTGGTGTTCGACATCCCCAGCGGGCACATCAGTTGATGATTTTAATGTGGGCACGGTCCCTTAAGTCCTGCAACCAGGATTGGTATTTTTCATCGACGATCTGGTTGAAGAGTTTGTCTTCGATTTCCGCTGCGGCTTGGGCCTGTGTCTTCCCGGCCGTATCAACGACCTCCTCCACCAGCAGTATTTGATAGCCGAAGGGTGCTTCAATTACAGGTGTAAAATCCCCGGGTTTCATGTCCCGGATGGTATCTCTCAGTTGCGGAGAAAGATCCTCGAGCTTGAAGAGCCCTAGATCGTCACTCTCGGCCAATGCATCTGGATACAACGGACTTTTGACCACCTCATCGATGGGCTTGCCCGCTTTCAACTCCGCCTGAACAGTCTCCATTTTACGCAGTGCCTCCTGCCGGTCGGCATCGGTGGCAAAGGAAGAAAGACGGATATAAAAATTGCGCAGGTGATATTTCTTCTCGTAGGCATATTCTTCTGCGTGCTGATCATAGTATGCCTTGATATCTTGTTCGGTTATGACGATCTTCGAGCGCACCTCCCGGTTGACGAGTCTGGCCCGCAGAATCTGTTGCTTGGTCTGCTGGCGATACTCCTCGTAAGTCATTCCCTGAGCGGCAAGGGCCTTGCGCAGCTCTTCATCGGAGATAGCGCGCGATTCTTTGATCCGCTCGATGGCGCTGTCGACTTCCTTCTCGCTGACCGAAATTTTCTGGCGCTTCAACTCCTGATCGGCGAGCTTCTCGTTGATCAACTCGTTCAAAATTTTACTCCGCACCTCGAACGTCAACTGTCGTTCGACGTCCTGAGGATATTGAGAATTCCGAACTTGTTCGATGTACGGCTGCGTCGCCTTGTTCAATTCGTAAAGCGATATGATTTCGTCGTTGACGATCGCGACAATCCGATCAACGACCTCCGCAAATCCAACAGCCGTGGGCAGAAGCAACAGGTTGATCTGAGCGAGCCCGATTACGAGCGCTGCAAGGCGGCCGAGACCGGATAAAAACGGGCGAACTTTGAGCCGATAAAAACGCATATTTGCTGGATCTGTCTCTGGTGAATAATGAGTCAATACTGGCGGGCCGCGGTCTGGAGCACTGATGAGCGCTCCGTCGCCCGGTCTTCTGCCGCCAACCCGCCCGGCTCGGTCGTGACTATTTAAGGCAATACATTCGCGCGGATCGCGGTCGGGACCTCCCGGCAGCAAACGGGCGCTGCGAAAGCACACTCGGTCTTCACTGACCGCCGCAATTGCGCACCATCAGCCTGGTGCGGCGAGGATCTTGTTCCACTGGTCTCTGTTGATGTCGATCGTGTAACGCTTCCGAAGGTTTTCGATCCAGTTGCGGTACGCGTTTTCAATCTTAACCCGGCGCAGTTGTTTGACGATGATTTCCTCGACGGCCGCCGGGTTTCGCGTATCGCCCGATTGTGTTGCGTCGTTATTGTAGTTCTCCTCGTAAAATTTTGCAACCTCATCGGGTTGAATGACGGTCTCGTCCTTCAACTCTTGTTGAACCAGTTTTTCCATCAACAGCCGTGTCCTCAGGCCGTTTTTCCAGGATTTGTAGGAAACCGCATACTCGAGAAGTATTTGTTCGAAGGCCTCGTCCGGAAAATCGGCTTTGATTTTTCCAATGGCCTCTTCCAACTCCTCGTCCGAAACGCCGATGCCCAATTCACCGGCCCGTTGAAGAAGAACCAGTTCCTCGGTCATCTGATTCAAGAGCCTGAGCTGGGCCTCCTTGGCGTCCTCCGGGTTTTGCAGACTATTGTGGGTGTAGGCCGTTTTGGCAATCTCAAAAGCGCGGTTGAAATCAGCCACGGTCACCACACGCTCGCCGATCCGGATCAGATATTCGTCACCGGTACCGGCGTCATGTCCCGAGCATCCTATGAGGGCGAAGACAACGGCTGCGACACCCCAATAGAAACAGTCTCTCAGCATGTTGTTCACGGGCCTGTAAAGGTCATTATGCCGCCTGCCGGTCACGCTACCGGGAATCGTCGACGCTGCGCAACGCCTGCGGGCACACGGAAATCATTGGTTTTAAAAGCTACTGAAATAACATCATAAATATTAAACATCATTTTTAACATGCCGCGCGATTTCTTTCAAGATGTTTTTCGTCTGTCCCAGCAACCCTTTTGATTCCCGACCGTGCAGCCGTGTCTTTAATACACAATCCGGTGTCAGGCTGTACCTGCCGGGAGCCGACATGACCAGGTCAGCGAGACCACTGGGATTTTTCTGATGAGCTTCGGAAAACACCATCGTAAGACCGGCGCCGACAACATCCAGACGTTTCACGCCGGCCTTGATGGCGAAAACCCGCAGCATGATTTTCAGCAGCAGGTTCAACGCCTCCTCGGGTATGGGACCGAAGCGATCGATCAGCTCGGTCTTGAAGTCAGAGATTTCGGCGACTTCAATCACCCGCGACAGGCGTCGGTAGGCGGAAAGCCGTTGGTCGATGTCGGGAATATAGGATTCCGGAATAAAGGCCGACAGCTGGAGATTGATCTCGGGCGACAACGGCTCCTGCACCGGCTCGCCTTTCATTTCAGCAACCGCATGTTCCATGAGTTCCAGGAACATTTCATAGCCCACCGCCGCGATGTGACCGGATTGAGACGCTCCGAGAATCGTCCCGCCGCCGCGAATCTGCAGATCGCTCATGGCGATCTGGAAACCCGCGCCCAGGTCGCTGTGCTCCATTAAAACCTTCAATCGCTTCTGAGCGTCTTTACCGAGCATTGATTCGTGGGGAATAAAGAGGTAGGCATAGGCCTGGTCCTCGGAACGGCCGACCCGTCCCCGCAGCTGGTACATTTGTGCCAGGCCGAATTTGTCGGCCCGGTTCACCAGGATGGTATTGGCGGCCGGGATGTCGAGTCCGGATTCGACAATGGTGGTGCAAACGAGCATATCGATTTCGCGCGAGAAAAACCGCAGCATGATCCGCTCCAGTTCGTCTTCGCTCAGGCGGCCGTGAGCGACGTCGAGCCGGATTTCAGGCACCAATACTTTTATTTTCTTAGCAATTTTGTCAATGCTGGCGATATTGTTATGGATAAAAAAGATCTGCCCCTTTCTTTGCAGTTCCTTGCGGATGGCCTCGGTCACCACGGCATCGTCGAACTCGGATATATAGGTGATGATCGCCTGACGATATTCCGGCGGGGTCGAAATGAGGCTGATGTCGCGGGTTCCCATCAGCGACATGTGCAGCGTACGCGGAATGGGGGTGGCGGTCAGGGTCAGCACGTCGACGTTGCGACGCAGGGCTTTCAGTTTTTCTTTGTGCTTGACCCCGAAACGCTGCTCTTCATCCAGGACCAGCAGGCCGAGGTCCTTGAAAACAACGTCCTTCGAGAGCAGCCGATGGGTACCGATCACGATGTCGATTTTTCCGGCTTTCAGGTCCTGCAAAATGTCACGTTGCTCGCGCATACTGCGGAAGCGGCTCAGGCAGGCGACGCGCACCGGAAACGGTCCGAAACGGTCCGAAAAAGTGGCGAAGTGCTGTTCTGCAAGAACCGTTGTCGGCACCAGGACCGCCACCTGTTTACCATTGTAAACAACCATGAATGAAGCCCGCAGCGCCACTTCTGTTTTTCCGTAACCGACGTCGCCGCAGACCAGTCGGTCCATGGGAATCGGATGGGACATGTCGTTGAGGACGTCATTGATCGCCTTGAGCTGATCGGCGGTTTCCTCGAAGGTGAATCCGGTTTCAAATTCCCGCAGTTCGTCTTCGAACAGGTTGAAGGCCACACCTTTGTTCACCTTGCGGGCCGCGTACAATTTCAGCAGTTCTCCGGCCATCTTTTCGGCCGATTTTTTAACCCGGGCCTTAACCCGTGCCCAAGACTTTCCCCCCATTTTGTCGAGCACCGGTACCACACCGTCCACGCCCAGATACTTCTGAACTATGCTCATGCGATCCACCGGCAGGTAGAGCTTGTCGTCGCCCCGGTAGGCAATCAGCAGAAAGTCATTGGTCGTCCCGTTTAGTTTCAATTTGACAAGGCCCCCATAGCGGCCGATCCCGTGGTCGGTGTGCACGATGAAGTCGCCTAGCTTAAGATCCTCGACGTTGATCAGCTCCGCCGGAGGCGGCCGGTGGAGCTGCACCCGGCGTCGGCGGCGCGATCCGAAGATCTCCTCCTCGGTGATGACGGCCAACTGTTCGTCCGGCCAGGCAAACCCGCCGGAAATCCGGCCGAGGACCGTGAAGACCGTCTCCTTGCCCCCGATGGTCTCGGCCGGTGATTCGGCAAATTCGGTTTTGACGCCGTAGGGTATGAGGATCGATTGCAACCGCTCGCCGCGCGATTTGGAACGGCAGACGATCAGCGTCCGGCTGCCGGTCTCCCGCTTGTCCTCGATCCAGTCGACCAGGGGCGCAAACAAGTTTTCTTTCACCTCCTGATGCTTGAGTTCGGTCTGTAGCGCGGAGTTGTCCGTGACCGCAAACCGGCCGATCGAAAGGGGTTCCGGACCAGACACGCCTTTTCCCAGAACGGCAAACATCCTGAGACGCAGCGGCTTTCTCTGGTCCAGCATCTGCTGCGTCTGCTCCCACGAAAGGAACATCTGCTCGGGCTCCACGCACAGACGCCCGCTGTTTTTGGCTTCGAGGGTGTTGTTGCGCGCCCGTTCCAGGGTTCCCATGGCCTGACGTCCCAGGTCTTCGGTATCTACGAGTACGAAGAGCGCACCTGGCGGAGCATAGTCGAACAGCGAGCTCAATTCAGGAAATATCAACGGTAGCAGACCCTCGGCACCGGGGAAGACCCCTTCGTGTTTGATGCGGTCGACTATTTTTCGCACGTGTGTGACCGGCATGTCGAGTTTGGCCGCTTCCTGGCGGATGCGGGCTATCACCGCCACACGGTTCTCGGCCTGCAGGATCGCCTCTCTGGCGGGTAAAATGACCGCTTCGG
>JBDNAO010000492.1:0-8681 GCA_039768375.1 Desulfobacterales bacterium
CCAACACATATCCCGATATGCGCCGGCGGATGTGCCTTGTAGACGAACCAAAATTCTGCGCAATCTTGTGTAATTATTTCTCGCCGAGGCCCTAAAAACACCCCATTACTAGACGGGTTTTACGGACCGACTCCTTCTAAACACCGACCAAGCCTTTCAAGTTGCGCGGCACTATAGCATGCCTCCGAAAAATAGACACACATTTTTTCTTTCCGGGAGTCTGGGCAACAGCCGCATGTGTCGAGGCCCGGATTCCAGAACCGCAGGCTGCAATCCTTGATGGTTAAAGGCTGGAAGAGACGCCCTAGTGTCTATTCACGCATAAATTGTCTTATCCATAATGACACGACACTACGTTTTCGGCTCTTCCGTGACTTAACAGGTCTGATTCCATATCTGAGGGTTGATTTCCGTTAACAATTACCGTAAAAAAACTGAATTGTGGTCAAGGGGTCTGCCCGATGACCGCCGGAGGGTCGTGCTCTATGGCCGCCGTCAACGCTAACAGAGGTCACAATGCCAACCGCTGAATCGATCCGATTGGGCTATTCACCGTGTCCGAACGATACCTTCATCTTTCATGGGATCGCTGCCGGGGGATTGCAGCTCCCGGGAGTCAGAATCGAGGTGGAACTGCACGATGTGGAAACGCTCAATCGCATGGCGATGACGGCCAGGCTCGACGTGACCAAACTGTCATTTCACGCCTGGCTGCTGGTCCGCGAGCGTTACCGGCTACTGGCCAGCGGCGCCGCCTTGGGGTACGGCTGCGGTCCGATCCTGGTGTCGAAAGAACCGCTGACACGTTCCGGGGTTGCCGCGGCACGGATTGTTCTGCCGGGCGAATGGACGACGGCCCATTTACTTTTCCGTCTCTGGGCGCCGGAGGCCGGAAACCGATATTTCGTGACCTACGATCGGGTTCTGTCCGAAATTTCAGCCGGCAAAGCGGATTGTGGTGTCATCATCCATGAAAACCGGTTTACTTACACCCAGGCCGGTTTTCACACTATTGTCGATCTCGGTGCCTGGTGGGAGCAGGAAACCAGCCTTCCCATACCTCTGGGCTGTATGGCCGCGCGTGCGGAACTCGGAGAGGGGCGGATGCGGGATATCGAAGAGCTCATCCGCCGCAGCATCCGTCAGGCCCAGGAGAACCCCGAACCGGCTTTGCCGTATATTCGCCGCTATGCCCGGGAAATGTCCGACGATGTTCTGCGTCGGCACATCCACACATTTGTCAATTCTTACAGCCTCGACCTGGGTGAAACCGGAAAAAGGGCGGTGGCCGAGTTGGATCAGCGCGCACGGGCCGCCGGAATCATTTCGTGATCGGCATTCTCTATGCCACGCTGCCGGAGGCCCGCCCCTTCCTGAAACGGACCGGGGCGCAGCAAACCGGCGATCGACCGTTTTCTCTCTTCAGGCTGCAGAACCCTGCCGCGCTGGTCATGGTCAGCGGGATGGGAAAGGTGGCGGCCGCTCTGGCCGCCCAGACGCTCATTCGCGAAAAGGGCTGTGATCGATTGATCAATGCCGGCGTCTGCGGCATCCTGGTCGACAGGCCGGTGCTGGTGCCCGGACAGGTCATGCGCGTCACCGAGGCCTCGGAGGGTCCTCCGGGTCCCGGCATACGGGGCGGTTCCGTCTACTGCACCGACAACCGGTGGCCCGACCTTCCGACCGCCCGACTGGTGACCGTTGAACGGCCGGTTTTCGATGCACACTTGCGACGCCGGTTGGCTCAGTGGGGCGAGTTGGTGGACATGGAGGGAGCGGTCGTCGCGTGGGTGGCCGGTCTTTACGGGGCCACCTGCGCTATGATAAAAGGGATCACCGACATGGCCGACGACGGCCAAAGAACCGATTTACATCGCAACCTGGCGGCGGTCAGCGACGCGATCGCCGCTCACCTGGTCAACGGAATATCAGACGATGTCACGCACGGATGCGGAAGCCCTTAAATCGGAGGCGGCTTTCCTGAACCTTTTTCAAAAAATTCTGCGTTTCACAAAAATCGAACACACCGCTTTCAGCATTCCGCTGATCTTTGCGGGTGCCTGGATCGGCACACGGGGCTTGACCCCGCCGCCGGGTGTTCTGCTGCTGGTGCTCGTTGCTGCCGTTGGGGCCCGTATTTTCGGGATGTCTTTTAACCGGATCTTAGATCGCCGGCTCGATGCCTTGAACCCCAGGACCGCCGGACGGGAACTGCCCGCCGGCCGCCTCACACTGCGAACGGCTCTGGCCATAGCGTTTGGCGGTTTGCTGGTCTATTTGGCCGCTTGCGTCGCGCTGGGAGGCTGGTGCTTGGTCCTCGCCCCCCTGCCGCTGGTGCCTCTCTTGGGGTATTCGCTGCTCAAACGGTTTACCGCCCTGTGTCATTTCGGAATCGGTCTCTGTCTGGCCTTGGCGCCCCTGGGGGCTTTCGTGGCGGCTGCCGGCACCCCCAATTTTACGTCACCGGCCGTTTTTTTCTCGCTCTTCGTCTTTTGTTGGCTCAGCGGTTCGGACATCGTTTACGCCTTGATGGACCTGGAAAGCGATCGGCAAACCGGCGTTCACAGTCTGCCGGTGCGGCTTGGGGCGGACGGTGCCCTGCGCATCGCGGGTCTGCTGCATGGAGTTGCCTTCGGTTGTCTGACCGCGGTTTTCTTCCTTACCGGTGGTCGCGGTTCGGCGGCGCTGGCGCTGGCACTGTCGGGCCTAGCAATGGTCGCCATGTATCTGCCATCGATTCCACTCGGTTTGCGCTTTTTTCCGGTGTCGACCATCGCCGGCATTGCCGCAGCCATGGTCCCGATCCTGGGACACTTTCAGTGACAATAAAGTGAAGACTCAATGAAAACCAATCGACCCGTCCCCGGCGGCGTCCGGGGGATGAAACCGCCGATCTTCCAGCCCCAAGGTCTTTTCGCGAAGGCACTTGATAAAGGTGCCCGCCGAGAACGATTGACACCTGAAGAGGCCCGCGCGCTGGTCGGCGATTTAACTCCAGACACCTTGCACGCCCTGGGCGCCGCAGCGCTGGCCAACCGGCGCCGGCGTTTCGGTGACCGAGCAACCTATATTTTTAACCTGCACATAAACCCGGCCAACATCTGCGCCATGGGGTGCACCTTTTGCAATTATGCGGCCAGTCCAAACGCCCCGCATGCCTACGTGCTGGAGGAAAGCGAGATTCTCGAAAAGGTGCGGCGGCTGCAGCCGACCGAGGCCCACATAGTGGGCGGGTTGAATCGCGTCTGGCCGTATGCACGCAACCTGGCGTTGGTGGGCGAACTGCGACAACGGTTTCCCGGTCTCTACATCAAGGCCTATACGGCCGTTGAAATCGATTTTTTCGCCCGTACGACCGATAAAAGCGAGGTTGAGGTTCTGAACGAATTGCAGCGTGCCGGTCTGGACGCCCTGCCGGGCGGCGGCGCCGAGATCTTCTCCGAGCGACTGTGGCGCCGGCACTGGCGGAATAAGATCGGTCCGGCCGACTGGCTCCGCATACACCGATTGGCCCACGGAATGGGGATTCCGACCAACGCGACGATGCTCTTCGGCTTCGGTGAGACCTGGGAGGAGCGGGTCGTGCACCTGCTGCGCCTGCGCGACGTTCAGGATGAAACCGGCGGTTTTGCCTGTTTCATACCGCTGGCGTTTCAACCGGGCAGCGGGCGCTTCGTCGAAGAGGGGCCGACACCATTGGAGACTCTGGCGGTGCTGGCCGTTTCCCGATTGGTCCTCGACAATGTGCCTCACCTGAAATCATACTGGCCCATGGCCGGTGTCGAGACGGCCGCTGCCGGGCTGAGCTGGGGCGCCGACGACATGGACGGAACCATCTCCGAAGAGAAAATCGCCCATCTGGCGGGTGCCCGGACGCCTGTCGGCCTGGCGCGCGAGCGGATGATCGACACCATAGCGGCGGCCGGATTCAGATCCGTGGAGCGGGACGGATGTTTTAACGAACGCCCGTCGGGTGCCTCGGCCGTCGACCTTGCAGCGGCATCCGGCTCTGCCGAAACCGTCGGGCCGCAAGGCGCTGTCCCGCAACAGGAGGACCTGCACCGATGACCTGGCCGGTTGCCATGATTCCCTACACCAACATGGCCCCTTACCGGGAACTGGGAACGCCCGCGGAGTGCCGGTTCGTTTCGCTGGTGCCGCGGGAGAGCATTACGGCGCTCTGTCAGAAGCGGGTGATCGCGGCGGCGGTCCCGGTGGGAGGGCTGGCGGCAGTCGCCGGAGAAACTGAATTCCTGGGGCCTTTCGGCATTGCCGCGGCCGAACGCTCCATGAGCGTGCTCTTTTTTTCCGACCGACCGTTGGGCGAAATGGGAGCCGGGACCCGGATCCAGTTGACGGAAGAGTCGGCTTCGAGTGTGCGGCTGCTCTACCTCGTGCTCGGATACCGGAACGGCTTCGACAACCTGCCGCAGCCGGCCGCGCCGGGCGAAACAGCCAACGGCGAACTCTTGATAGGGGATACCGCCCTCAAGCGGATGCGAAACCGCCGTCTGAACGAGGCCGACACATCGTTGCCGGCCGATGCTTTCGTAACCGATCTGGCCGGCGAGTGGTATGGTATCCATCGTCTGCCATTCGTCTTTGCCCGCTGGGTGGTGAGAAAGGACGCACCGACAAAGGCACGGTTGGCTTTGCAGGCTTGGCTGGCGGAGTTCAGGACGCGCGAGAACGAACTCGTGCAGCGCGCCGTCCCGGGAGCCGCGCGCCGTCTCGGACTTTCCGAGCAAGACATTCGGCTCTATTTTCGCTTGATCCGTCGCAGCCTCGACCAATCGGACTTGGCCGGTCAGGCCAGATTTTTGAGCGAGTTCGAAAACAACTTCACCGATACCGTCGGCTGCCCGCTTCCGTCACCGGTTCTGCCGGTCGATATCCCCGGGTTTAAACGCCGCATAACCGGTTAGATGGAACAATAAATGACCGCGACCTCTGATTTTCAACAGGCAAAACGGCCGGAGCTGCGAATCGGCGACCGCTGCGAGCGGACCGAGGCGCTGGAAATGCTCGGTCGGCTGCCTCTGGGCGAGTTGATGGGTATGGCCCACCGCGCCCGCCGGCAGCGGTGGCCGCAACCGGTCGTGACCTTTGTGATCGACACCAATCCCAATTACACCAACATCTGTGTGAGCCGTTGTGCGTTCTGCGCTTTCTGCCGGGAACCGGGGGACCCAGAAGCCTACACCCTGGCGCCGGATGTGCTGGTCGAACGGGTCATGATGGCTTATGCCCGGGGGGCGACCACGGTGTTGCTGCAGGGCGGCCACAATCCCGCGATCCGTCTCGACGATTGGCTGACCTATATCAGGGCGATCCGGTCGGTTTGCCCGGCCATCCACATACACCCCTTCAGTCCGGCCGAGTACGTCTTCATGGCCCGGACCGAGAAGATGCCGGTTGAAGAGGTCCTGCAGGCCGTTTATGCCGAAGGCGTCCGGACCATTCCCGGCGGCGGGGCCGAGATCCTCACCGAGCGCGTCCGGCAAAAGGTCGCCAATGCCAAGGCCACGACGGAACAGTGGCTCGCTGTCTGCGAAAAAGCCCACCGCATCGGTTTTCGCACCACGGCTACCATGATGTACGGCCACGTCGAAACAGACGAGGATATCGTGGAACACCTGATACAGCTGCGTGCACTCCAAGATCGGACCGGCGGTTTCAGCGCCTTTATACCCTGGTCCTTCAAGCCCGGGGGCTCGCCGCTGAGCCGACGGGTCCCGGTCCAGGCCCATCCGGCCCGTTACGTGAGGGTCATAGCCCTGGCGCGCCTGGTGCTCGACAACTTTCCGCACATCCAGTCGTCCTGGTTCAGTGAGAGCATCCCGGCCGGCCAGCTCGGCCTTTTGGCCGGGGCCGACGATTTCGGGGGGGTGTTGCTCGAAGAAAACGTTCTGCGCACGGCCGGGCACGATCGCGCCACCACCCTCGAGACAGTCAAGACGATCATTCGCCGGACCGGATTCACGCCGGCGCAACGCAATTCGTATTATGAAATCCTCGATTCTCAGCTTGCAGATTGACTTGAAGGTAGAATACGAATATAGTGCCAACCACGTCTTTTGTTTAAATCTATGGTGAATATTTTAAGATAAATTTAAGATAGTTAAAAGGGAACAGAGATGAGTTTGCTAAAAAGGACGGTTGAAAAGTTCGCGCAAGACCAGCGGGAATTTTTTGAAAGTAGCCTGACGGACGAAGACAAAGCGAAGCAGGCCTCAGTGCCGGTTGTCACAGTTGCCATGGAGCCGGGAAGCGGCGGCTTCCTGGTGGCTGAAGCACTGGCCAATAGATTGGAGTTCGACCTGTACCACAGGAATATCCTCAATGCGATCGCGCACAGCGCCGGCACCAACAGTAACGTGCTGGACATGATCGAAAAAGAGAGGTTTTCCAAGATACAGGATTTTGTCTCGTCCCTGCTCCAGGAACAATATGTCTACTCCGGTGACTACGTTCAACACCTCACGAAGATGGTCAATTCCCTGGGGATGATCGGCCGGGCCGTCATCGTGGGAAGGGGGGCGAATTTCATCCTGCCGCCTGAGAAACGGTTCGCCATCCGCGTCATTGCTCCCGAGGAGGTCCGGGTGAAAAATGTGGCCTTCCATTTCGGTGTCACCCTCGCGGAGGCCAAAAAGCGGATCAAGAACAGGGAAACCAAGCGAAAGACATTTATCAAGAACACCTTTCACAAAGACATTGCCGACGTCGAGTCATACGATCTCATCCTCAATACCGCCCGCTTGGATCTGCAGGCCGCTGTGGAGACGGCGATCGGAACCATATTGGGTGCGCAGAAAAACCGGATTTTCGATAAAGCGACGGCCTTCATCCTCCAGAGCGAAAAATAACGTCTGCTTGATTTTACTTCGGTATCTTTTTTCCGTAAATCAGCGATTCCGGGTGGCGTTCGAGGTAATCGGTCAAAGCGCGCAGCGAACGCGCTGCGGCTGTCAGTTCCTGCAGGGCGTTGTTCAGGTTGACCTGGAGCGGTGTCTCGGAGCCCAGAGCATTCTCGACCTGCGCAATCGCCTTTTGCGCCTGCACCAGGGTGGCGGCAATCTCTGGGGTGACGCCGGTTCTCAGTTCGCTGACGAATAGCCGCATTTCTTTCAGGATTTCATCCAGGTTCCGGGCGGCTTCCTGTAACTCAGGTGCACCGGCCAGTTGTTTGGTGCTTCGCAGGGTATCGCTCAGATCCTTGCCGATCTGTTCGATGGGCAGGTTGTCGATTTTAGTGAGGATCTGGCTCACGCGGGTGCCGATCTCTTCGATGGGCGCCGGTACGGTGGGCAGTTCAGGATAAGGGCTTTTCCAGACGATTCTGCGCCGCGGTGCATAGGGAAAGATATTCAGCGACACCACCTGTTGACCGGTGATCAGATTGCCGATCTTGAGCTGGCCCCGCAGCCCCTTCTCCACGAGAGAATCCAGGATTTTGCGACGTGCTGATTCCACCTGCGGCATTTCGGCCGCACCGACGAACCGTTCGGGTTCTATTTCGATCAGGACCGGTATGCGGAAATCCCGTTTCTCCGGTTCGAACTCCAGCTTGACGTCGACGACCTTTCCGACGCTTATACCCCTGAATTCGACCGGCGCACCCGGGGCGAGACCACCCACCGACCCATCGAAGTAGAGTACGAAATAACTTTTCACCGGATACGATTTTTCCTGGCTGGCGGTATAACTGTCATATAGGCTGAACACCTGACCTTCAACGGCCGGGCCGCCGGAATCGAGGTAACTTGGCACGTCGAAGGCGATGCCGCCGACCAACAGGGTCACCAGGGACTCGGTATTGAGCTTTATCCCCTTGGCGTCGATCGAAACGTCGACTCCGCTTGCATTCCAGAACCGCGTGTTTTTGTTGACGTACTTATGGTAGGGCGTGTTGACGAAAATCTTGATACTCACTGCTTGTCCGTCTTCGGCCAACTGGTAGCCGACAACCTGCCCCACTCTGATCTGCCGGTAGTAAATCGGTGAACCGATATCGAGCGATCCCCGTCGCTCGGCCAGAAGAAGGTAATATTGGCCCGGCAAATCTGTGGTGACAATCGGCGGCTGTTCCAACCCGGTGAAGTGTCGGGCTTTTTTGCCGGGCCTGCCGGGGTCGAGGCCGATATAGACACCGGAAAACAGTGTTTGCAGACCGGTCACTCCGCTGACGTTGATCCGGGCACGGACAACCCAGAAGCGGGTGTTTTCGGAAAGCAGGTCTTCCGCCTGCCGGACGAGCTTGGCGGTTACGACCACGTGACCCAAGTCCGGGCTGAGGTTGATTTCCTCGATCTGCCCCAGATCCACATCTTTGTACTTAATTTTGGTTATACCGGCTTCGAATCCCTCGGCTGTCTGAAAGGTGATGGTAATCGTCGGGCCTTTTTCCGACTGGGCTTTGTAGACCAGCCAGACACCGATGAGCGCGGCGACCAGCGGGATAATCCACACAAACGAAAACTGACGTATCCGCGACTGGACTTCTACCTCGGGAATATTGTCAGTCGGGGGCGTTTCTGTTTTCTGTTCTTTCATTGCGAGACTCCTTGTTATCCCATATCAATCGGGGGTCGAAACTCATAGCGGCCAACATGGTGAGCACCACCACCGCAGCAAAGAACGCGATCCCCGGACCGGCTTCAAATCTGGCCACTGCGCCG
>JBDNAO010000493.1:0-6519 GCA_039768375.1 Desulfobacterales bacterium
CGGCACGGTTGTACCAGCTGCGGTCAAACAGCACGACCTCCCCGGCCGCAGGAAAACGCCGGATATAACGCTGCCCGTACATCTGGGTTTTCTCCCGTTCGGTTGGCGTAGGCAGGGCCTCCACCCGGAACACACGCGGGCTGACTCTCTCGGTGATCCGTTTGATCACACCACCTTTACCGGCCGCATCACGCCCCTCGAAGATGACAACAACCTTGTGCCCCTTCTCTTTGACCCAATGCTGCAGCTTTATCAGTTCGGCATGCAGCTTGAACAGCTTGGCTTCATACTCCTTTCTGGAAAGTTTGGACTTGTGTGCATGATTGGCACTATCAAATTTTTTTTTGGTCTTGGATTTCTTTTTTGCCATGGCTTCTCCTTTTCAATTCTGGTGGCCTTGACACTAAATTTCTCCTTCCCCTTTAGACATGGTCCCTGTCAACCGGGGGCCGGTGCAGCTTGCCTAATATTATAGGATCAGTGGTTGATTCGCTTGCCATGTCCATGTAAAGCTTTCTAATAAAAAATTGACTCAGTTTCAACGATGAAAAGCAAAAGTAACAAAAATGAAATGATTCTCCCTGCGGCACGCTGCAGGGTATCAATGCTGTTCGACTTTATCCCCTCACCCTAACCCTCTCCCCAGGGAGAGGGAATCTGTGGTGACCCTGTAGCCGGGCTACGGGGAATTATCAAGTTAAAATTCAATGAATAAATGTTCGGATAGAGAAAGGCGGGGGCAAGAGGTGACAAGGGAGGGGGGATAAGGAGACGGAATGATGGGGTGACTCGGCGCTCAAGAGATGGGGAGATGAGAGCAGCCAGTTTTCTATTATAAATCCAGGGCAAATCTGTATCTGCGGAAATTAAAATGCGGTCTTCCGCATCGGCCCGTTTCAGAATTGCATCATCCGTTGCTTCCTGTAATCCATAATCACGCACATGCGTTGCATCATGTCCTGCCTCTCGAAGGCCTTCTGCAACCAGAGGAGACAATGCATTATCGATAAGAAATTTCATTACTAACTCGCTAAAGGCAATTCTCGTTCGCGAACGGCTTCAGCTGCGAAATGCAAGGCTTCCCGGATGTCTTTAGACTCTAGATCCGGATAGGCTTCTAAAATTTCTTTCTGACTCATGCCTTCTGCGACCATTCCTATAACTGTTGCCACCGGGACACGAAGGCCACGTATGCAGGGCACTCCCCCCATCTGGTCCGGTTTTGCAGTAATCCGTGCAAATTTCATAATTAACAACCCTCCTTGTTTGAGAGATTGGCTATTTTGATTTAATTTAACAGCATTGGATTAATCAAGTCAAATACTGAGTCGTACATTCAGAAAAGAACATTAAACCGTATGAATTTGAAGAAATAAAATTAGAAATCGATCTGCCACTTGGCACCGGCGTAGAACAGGTTGCCCAGGTCGACATCCGGGACAATGATATAAAAGGGTGTATCAATCTTTGCCTTGCCATAGTCGCGGTAGCCGACTTCAGGGATGATGTAGACACCCTTGACCAGCGTAAAAACGGCCTGCAGATAGTACTCGAGGTAGTTATTTTTAATGCTGACCCCTTGATAGCTGTCGGTTTCGTAGCCCACATAGCCGACACCGGCTTCGAAACCCAGCGATTCGGTCGGTTTGAAACCAAGTGCCAGCATGGCCATCAGGTTTTTGGCGTCGATGACGCCGTCACTGCCGACCAGTTGGAGGTCTGTACCAAAGCTGGAATTGAATTCATCGACAAGGCCCGACTTTGAAAACGGGAGATATACACTACCGAGCCAGTCGGCGGCGGCGCCGTTCTGATAGTAGCTCACCTGTGGCTTGACATAGAACGATCCAAAATTAAGATTGGCACCCGCGCCGAGCACCCACGAGTCGACCGAGAAGTCGTCGGTGCCGAGGCCAAATGCACCTGGGTACTTGACGTCATAGGTCTGGTAGCCGCCGAAGGCGTGCGCACTCATCGCGTCTGTGAAATCGTACTGGTAGGAGGCCTCGAGCTTGGGCAGGAGCTTTTCGACCACGCCGTTTGGCGTGTTAAGTGTGTTGGTGGTCTGGTCGATGAGGGCGACTTTTAACATCCCGGGCCCAAGTTCCCCTTGAACCGCGATTTGCGCTTGGCGGCCGCCCCAGGCGTTGCCCAACCGCCACAGATTGCTATCGTTGTCGAACACCTGGTTGCTGAGGCCGAACAAGATCGGGGTGTCGTCCTTGCCGACCTTGAGCCCCCAGCCCTCGGCGAACTTCCAGATGGCGTAAAGCCGGCGGGAGGTGACATTGCCGCCAGACCCATCTGAGGTAACGCCGAACTCGAAGCGGGCTTCGAGCCTGTCGCCTTTGATGTTGGCGCCGATTTGGGAGACGGTGTTCAGCTCCCAGATCGTGTTTTTTTCTTTGTTTTGGTTGGCAGCGTTCCTATTGTCCAATGTAAAAAATTGGAAGGGGGGACCGGAGCCACGTCTACCAAGTTCCAAACCAAGATCCTCGCTGGTGTAAAAGGTCGCCATGCGGGCATTGCCGTACAGATTCCATTCGTTGGCCGATGCGGTGACGGCGAAAATGGCCGCCATCGCGACAACGAGTGCGATAATGGTGAGCTTTTTCATCTGTCGTTCCTCCTTGAAGTGTATTGCAAACGAACAGTTCTCAAAAATCCTCCAAACAAATGGTCTGATCACTCCTCCCTTTGGCGATTTTCTCTCTGCGGCTGACAGCGTAGCTCACCGCGGGCTGCGTCATCCCAATCCCAAGACGCTCGGCTAATCCTGTGGCCGTAAGTCCCAGCTCGCGCACGGCCCAATAACACAGCAGACTTCTTGCGGCCACTTGAATCTTACGGCGCCCTTTGGAATAGATTACATCCTTCGCGGCTTGTAATTTTCAGCTACCCGGGCCGAACAACGCCTTTGCCAGAAGTTTATCCCGGCCGTATATATCCTCGTAAAAATAAAGCGTGTGGTCTTCCGGATTCACAAACGCCGTGCGGTACAATATGTAAACCGGTACCGGCTGATCCAGAACGGCCACTTGGCGTTTGCGGCTGGCGATGATCTCATTGACCCGCGCCAGGCTCCACCCTTTTTCTTCTCCGCCCAGCACCCAGGCCGCCATTTCCGCCGGTCGGTCCATGCGGATGCAGCCGTGGCTGAACGCCCGCTGCTCCTTTTTGAACAAGCCGTGAGCCGGCGTGTCGTGCAGATAGACATTATATTTATTCGGAAAAACGAGCTTTAAGGTACCAAGGGCGTTGTCCGGGCCGGGGTCCTGGCGAACGCGGTATCGGTTCATGTCCTTCTTCGAGACTTTGCTCCAATCGATTTTCGTGGCATCCAATTCCGGGGCATCCGGCCCCCAGCCTTTGAAAATCCGCATGTTGTGTTTCTTCAAATAATGGGAGTCTTTCTTCAATTTCGGCAATGTTTCATTACGAGCGATACTGGGCGTTAAATTCCAATAGGGGTTGAAGACCACATACTTGATCGTGTCGCTGAAAACCGGTGTTTCGTGGTAGGTTTTGCCGACGATCACAGGCATCGTCACATCGAATTTTCCCGCTTTGCCGGCAACCGCCTCGAATCCCGCGATATTGACCGCTACCAGGCGATCGCCCATGATGGTTCGTTTCAACCAGCGATAGCGTTCCATGTTGAGGACAATCTGATCGATTCTGGTTTCCACCGGCACATTCATGGCGGCCAACGTCTGTTTACCGACCGCACCGTCCGGTGTTAAATTGTGGCGCTTCTGAAATCGTTTAACAGCCTCTTCCAGCGCCGTATCGAACACGGCACTGTCCATATTCTCGGGGGCCAGATCACCCGTAACGGCCAGCCGTTTTCTGACCATGTTGACCCGTGGGTTCTCCATGCCCGGTTTCAGAGTCTCTCCAGCAGAAATTGAGGTCCAGCCGCCTTTTGCGGCAAGCGCCCTATATTCGGCCAGTTTTTTTTGCAATTCGCGGTATTGCAGAAACGGCGGCGCCTGTTGATCCAGAAAGGCTTTCATGTCCGGCGCCTCGAAGGCCATTTTCCTGAGCGCGTCCCAGTCCACCTCCACATCGCGGGCAGTGGCAAAGAGCTCGGGATCGACCTCGCGCGGCTCGATGCGGCCCTCGTGCTGATCGGCCACGTAGCGCATCATGCCCAATGTCAGAAGGATATCCAGCCGCACCAGACCGGCAGTGTCCTGGCTGCCCCAGTATTGGTGAATCTTGTCTACAAAATAGCTGGCCGGCTCGAGCCCCTGACTTTCCGCATCTTCCAGCACGGCGAGAATGTCGGCGGCCCGTGGGCCGGGCTTGCCGTCTTCTATCCAGAAGGGCTGCAGCTCGTTGCCATAATATATCTCGGTGAGCCGTTTATCGATATCCGCGGCGTTTTTACCGTGAACATTGATGTTCAGGTAGGTGGCCGGTCCCATTTCCAGATGTTCGATGAACACGTTCTTGTACGCCTCTTCTGACGCGGCATAACCGTGGACGGCGCAAGAAACCAGTGCCCCCAGAACCATGACCGCGATTGTCGCGCGTTGCCATCTCACCATCGGTTTCCCCCTTCTCTTCATTGTTCAAATTGCTGGGTTACGGGCGCCCGGAACTTAGGGCTCACTCAAAAATAACTTCACATTTTGTACGTCGATGCATCCCGTCCGTCTGTGTTGCGAAAACTCGGAATATCCAGATATTCCTGCGTTTTCGCGCCTTGCCGGCCGGGCGCCTCAACCCCCCAAAATTGCGAACTTATTTTTTCGTGAACCCTTAGCCTGCATGTTTCATGAAAATTAAGTCTAAAACGCGAGTAGCGCTTTCTTCCACTCGCCATAGCGCTGGGAGCCAAAGACCAAAATCGCGACCGCAACGATACCGAAAAGGTTGGTCGAAAAGAGCAGAAAGGCACCGGAGGCGATGTCTGTACCACCGGAGTAGAATCCAACTCAATTTATAGCGCATCATCAGCATCTTTCCGGGCAGCGACGGCCTCCAGGATGGCCACTTGGGCCTCTGCGGCGTAGAACAACGCCAACTCGACAAAGGCCTCAGCATCCTTTTCGGCGCGCTCTGCGCGTTTTTCGAGTTTTTTAAGATCGCGGTTCGCCTTCCACTCTTCAACGGCGGCTTTGGTTTCGGTTTTCTTGGCCTCCACGAGCTCTTCCAGCCTTGCCTTGGCAGCCGCGGCCTCTTGCTTCTTTGCATCCAAAGCATCTTTGGCGGCATTCAATTTCGTTTGAATAGCGGCCTCAGTCTCCTTCTTAACGTCCTCCAGATGGGTTTTGGCCGCCTTCAATTGGTCGATGCTGCTATCGAGTTTGGCGTGAAGTTTTTTTCCCAGTTCGTCCAAATTAATGTTCATGAGTCGGTCTCCTTTCCTTGCTTGTTAGATGATCCCAATGCAGGCCTTCGGCCGCAACCAAATCAGTGTTCAGGTTTCGGGTTTCAGGATTTGGGGTTTGCTGACACCTTATGTGAAACTCAACAGTGTTATACCCATTAGAAAGACAAATTTTATAAATCCATCCCGAGCATCGATGTATTCGGAAATATCAAATTCCAAACACCCCGCCAGAAGAACGGCGGGCAAGCAAATTCCAATGAAATCTCAAACGTCAATATCCAATGACCCAGACAGGTTTGACATTTTGAATTTTGGTCATTGTGATTTGTTTGTTATTTGTTATTTGCGATTTGGTATTTTCCACCGTAACTAAAGAGTGAGGGGCTAAAATCAAACAGCATTGATACTCTGCAGCTTGCTGCAGGGAGATTCATTTTTGGATCGGTTGAAGAAGCCGGCTCGGCAGGTACCTATTCACAGCACGGGCCCGAGCATGGCAATGGTGTTGTTCCAGAGCCGACGGCGCCAGGTCCAGCGCGCCACCATTTCGCCGGTGACCGGTTTGGATTTGGCGATGTAGCTGTCCTGCCGTTGCCGCATGTCGGCCGTCAGCGATGGGTCGTAGAACAAGATGTTGTTCTCGTAATTGAGTTCGAAGCTGCGGCGGTCCATGTTAGCGGAACCGATCAGGGTGATTTCCCCGTCCAGGGTCAACGACTTGGTGTGCAACAGCCCGCCCTCGTATTCGAAGATTCGGACGCCGGCAGCCAGCAGATCGCCGTAGTAGCTTCTACTTGCCGCACCGACGATCCATGAGTCGTTCCTGGCCGGGAAAATGATGGTCGTATCGACCCCGCGGCGGGCACTCGCGCACAGACTGGCCTGCATGGGGTCGTCGGGAACGTAGTAGGGGGTCGAGATGACCAACTCGCGACGGGCGGCGTACATCAGTGACTCGAACATCTCGGGCATGGCGGAGAAACGAATTGTCGGTCCGGTCCCGATCACCTGTGCCGGCAGCCCGGGTTGAGCCGGCGGGATCGGCTGCCTCAGCAGATGGCTGATATCCTCGTTTACTTCGTCCATCCAGTCACCGACGAACAGGTATTGGTTCTGGCGCGCGATCGGTCCCTCGAAGCGCATCATGGCGTCCACCCACGGTGCATACTTCGCCTTGA
>JBDNAO010000090.1:0-24299 GCA_039768375.1 Desulfobacterales bacterium
TGCTAAAAAGAATACTTTCCTTTCGTATATCCGCCAGCATGGTAATTACTTAAACCCGACCAGAAGGTTGAATCTTTCTTCAGCCATTGGCGTGGCTCTGAGAAATCTCATAATTTCTCTTATGATTTATTTTTCATTTCTATTTATCGCCATTTCTTTGTGGACCTTGGCAACAAACTTCACTGCCAAAACTATTAACAAAGTGGTCGATGTTAAAGCTGTAGCATCAAAGTTAGAAAAAAGTGCATCCCTTAATAATGAATCTGTGTTTTCGTTTTCAAAGAAAGCAACTGATGACCCCGAAGAAAACAATAAAACAAAATGGATGTATCATTCCTTTTTTTATATTAACTTGTCAATCGCATTGATTATCTTGGTGCTATCTATAATATATGGGTTAATATTCTCATTATCCACTTTTTGTGCTCCCTTAAAAGACATAAAAAAGGGTTCTTCAAGCTATAGCAAACGCAATCTGTTTCAGTGGATCAGTGGTATTCTTTTATACGGTTTTATCGTTTTTTTGCTTTTAGCATTGGTGCCCCTGTTTAACAATCTGTTCAACAATTGGATGAAAACAGTAGGAATTGTTGGCAGTATCAGTGGTATGTGGGCTGCCTTAAGCAAATTCCGAAAATTCTTGGGTGGCGAAAGCCTTTTTAAAAAGGCCTCCTGGATTGGCGACCGTCTTTTTGAGATCGGAGCTTTTATCTTCCTATTTGCCATGGTCGTTTTTTCCTATAATCTATGTTTGAAATTAGAAATCCCTATAACAGTAGAAGATCCAATTAATATTTCTACGCTAATCTTGCTGGTTCTGATCACCATTGTGGCCGTATTTTTCGCTTATTTCGTGAATATCAACTACGCTTCACTCGGACGGATGTATCGCGATCGTTTGATGGAGTCCTTCCTTCCGGATGATAAATCCGTCGAAAAAAATACGTGGAATTTTGCAACGAACGCGGATGTAGCCCTACTCAAAGATATGTGCAAAGAAAATGATTCTGTAATTCGGAAACCCTACCACTTGATTAACACGAATGTTATTCTGACAAATTCCAAAGAGGAGAAATATCGAAGACGGGGCGGTGATAGTTTTTTACTTTCGCCCCTATTTTGTGGATCCGATGCGACTGGCTTTGTCGAAACAGAATGTTTCATGAAAAAGAAAAATCATGCCAAAATGGGCATGACCCTGGCCACTGCAATGGCCATTTCAGGAGCCGCAGCGAATCCGCATACAGGTGTCGCCGGTAAAGGTCCGACAAGGGGTCCTTTGGTGTCTATGCTAATGACGATATTCAATCTGCGATTGGGCTCCTGGATTAGCAATCCAAAATACGGAGCCCCTCACCGAATGATGAACTACCTCAAGCCTGGTCTTTGTAGTCTATTGTGTGTCGGCTATGATGAAAATAGGCGTCACCTGGAACTGACAGATGGAGGGCATTTTGAAAATTTAGGATTGTATGAGCTTGTCAGAAGGCGGGTCGGTACGATTATTGTATCGGATGCTGGAGTGGATAAAGATTTCAAGTTCGGTGATTTGGCAAACGCCATTGAAAAAGTCAGGACTGATTTCGGGGTATCGATTAGGTTCGAGCCCGAAGACGAGGTCCTGGACAATCTTCTCCCAGGCTCAGCTTCTAATAGCAAATTAACTGATTTATATAAACTGGCTATGCAAGGCTACGTAAAAGGAAAGATTAAGTACCCACAAAAGAATAATTCTCCTGCATTCGAAGGCAGGATATTCCTGCTAAAAACAACGATGACCAAAAACCTGCCGGCTGATCTCTATAGCTACAAAGCTCAGCACAACGACTTTCCCGATCAGCCGACATCGGACCAGTTTTTTGATGAAAAACAGTTCGAAGCCTACCGAGAGCTTGGCTATCGATTGGCCGACTCGATGTGTATTCAATATAAATCGCAAATTTAAGAGTGTGTCCGCAAACTCGGCAAAGTTCAGTTCTATGAGAAAATAGCTTTACATCAACTTTCTATATTTTATATAGATGCCCCACATGCTCCCGAATGACGATAAGATGCAAGGCGCCGGGGGCATCTATGCGAGCTCTGCGAGGCATGTGATTGAAATACGGTATCTTCCATAGGTTGTCAACATCGAAACAACGTCCCTATCCTACTGCCCGATACGTAAAATTCAACCGATTAAATATTTTTGGTTAATTTCGACCGTAAGTCTCGGTAATATCCCGCAACCGGTCGGTCGTTTCAGAACCGAGTGTGTCCCATCCAAAACGCCACAGCCAATTGCCCCTGCGACTGGCGGGACGGTTCATCCGGGCTTCCGACCCCAGCCCCAACACGTCCTGGAGGGGAACGATCACCGTCTCTGCCGTCGACGACATGGCCATCCGGATGAGTTCCCAATGCAACTCCTCAACCGGCACTTCCCGGCCCAGGTAGCGGAACAGATTGGTTTTGGTATTCGGATCGGCCTCTTTTTCGAACCAGCCTCGGACCGTGTTGTTATCGTGGGTGCCGGTGTAAACGACACAGTTCGGCTCGTGGCGATGCGGCAGAAACGATCCGTTCGGAAAGTCGCCGCCGAAGGCGAAGAGCAGCACCCGCATGCCCGGAAAGCCGTAACGGTTGATAACCTCGCGAACCTCCGCCGTGATGGTGCCCAGATCTTCGGCAATCACCGGCAGCCGCCCGAAGCGTTTGATGATTCGATCAAAGAAGTCCTCGACCGGTACCGGAACCCAGCGACCGTTGACGGCCGTCTTGGCGCGGGCCGGCACTTCCCAGTAGGCGACCAGCCCGCGAAAATGATCGATTCGCGTGAGGTCGTACAGCTGCAAGTGATGCTGCATCCGATCGACCCACCAGCCGTAACCTTTCTCCTGTAGCCTCTTCCAATCGTAAACGGGATGCCCCCAGAGTTGCCCGGTGGCGCTGAAATAGTCCGGCGGCACGCCGGAGACGGCCGTCGGCCGGCCGATGCGGGTCAACTTGAAGCACTGCGGATGGGTCCACACATCGGCGCTGTCGAGGGGCACGTAAATCGGCATGTCGCCGATCAGTCGGATCTGTCGACGGTTACAATAGCGTTTGAGGGCGAACCACTGCTTAAAGAAGAGGTACTGAAGAATCTTTTGGTTGCGAATCGGGTCCTTGAATGTTCGCCTGGCGTCCTGCAGGGCTTTCGGTCGTCGTTCACGCAAGGAGCGGGGCCAGTCAGGCCAGATGCGGGAGCGGTAATGGCTGCGTAAGACCATATAAAGGGCAAAGTCGTCGAGCCAGTCGGCCTTAAGACAGAAGCGTTCGTAATCGGCCGTGTCCCCCTCGGTGCCGAATCTCTCGCAGACCCGCTCCAACAGACGTTGTTTGAAACGGACTACCCGGCTGAAAGCAACCTTCTGCTTAGACCATCGCCGGCCCGCCTCCGATTCCGATTGTTGCAGCAGGCCTTTCTGCTCCAGCGACTCCGGACTGATCAGAAGCGGGTTGCCGGCAAAGGCCGACGGACTGTGGTAGGGCGAATGCCCGAAACCGCTTTCGGTCGGATTGAGCGGCAGCACCTGCCAGAGCCGTTGACCGGTCTTCATCAGAAAATCGGCAAAGCGGAATGCCGAGGGTCCCAGGTCGCCAATCCCGTAAGCGGAAGGAAGGCTGGTGGGGTGCAGTAGAATGCCGCTTGATCGCACGCTCATGGCGTTTGCTCCCCCAGAAGCAGGGCCACGGGAAAATGCTGCAGGGCATCGCCAACAGCGATTCCCGTTGCCCCTTGTATCGATTGCCGGGTAAAAATGTTGCGCCAGGAACGCGGGGCCTCCGGCGGAAGATTGACAGCGGTGTCGCTCCAGACATTCTTGCCGATCGGATCCTGGTTCTCACCCACCAGCGCGGTAAGAAAGCGCGGCACTACCGCGACACACCACTGCCCGCCAGCCTCGCGGGCAAAAGCGACGATGTTGCTCCGAGAAGTTCCGCTGGCTTCAAGCGGCATGTAGCGCCCGGACTGGAATAGGTCCTTTCGTTGTCGCCTGGTGGCGAGGGCACGGGCAATGGCAAAGAGCTTGACCCTTCCGTCGTCTCTGTTTTCCAGCAGTCCCGCCACCTGTGCCAGCGGATCGGAAGACTCTCTGCCAATTGCTTTCAGCAGCCGCCGGCGTTCGTCGTAGGCCACCGGCCGGCGATTGTCAGGATCCACCAGAGCGAGTTGCGGCAGCTCTGTGCCCTGATAGAAATCCGGAATACCGGGTGCCGCAATTTTCAGCAGGCATTGGGACAGCGAATTAAACAGCCCGAAAAAAGCGATTTTTTTGCAGAACGGCACGAAGGCCGGCATAAATTCATTCTGCGGTGACGGGTCGAGGATGCTTTCCACGAATCCGGTAAGGGCCGTCTCGTATTCTTCTTCGGGTTCGAGCCAGGACGTGTGTTCACCGGCTTCCCGGGCCGCCTTGATCATGTAAGCTTTGATCCGTTCCACGAACCGGTGCGTCACGGGTCGACCCTGCGGCCAGGCCCCGATCAAGGTCTGGTACAGGAGGTACTCCGTGTTTTTGTCGGGAACCGTTTTCGGTCCCTCCCGCATGCGGTGACCGCGGGTGAACGTATGCCAGGCTTCGATCCTCGTTTTCCATTCCATCGGTATTTCGGACAATACATTCAATCTGGCCCGCACGTCTTCACCCCGTTTCGAGTCATGGGTCGCGGTGCTGTTCATGGCATGGGGCCAGTCCTCTGCTCTTCGCGCGATCACCGCGTGAAACCGCTCGACACTGCAGCCGAAGCGGTCCGGCGCACTGCCAACCTCGTTCAGGGACACGAGCCGATTATACCTGTAGAAGGCCGTGTCTTCGACGCCTTTGGCCATCAACGCCGCCGACAGTTGCTGGAACGCCCGGACGGCCCACCCGCACTGTTTGAATATCTCAACATCGTCGACGGCTTCGTCGAAAGGAACGTTTTCAAGAAGCAGGTTCCGGAGAAACTCGGATTCGATGTGCAGATGCGGATATTCGAGGACCGCTCGAGAAATCGCCGCCTCGACGACAGCCCGGTCGTCGGAGCGACCATTTTCCTTTCCGAGGTAGGTTCGATAAATGGGAAACCGTGCGAGCACCTCTGAGAGTGCACTCTTGAGTCGGCTCAAGGTCAAGTTGTCGGCAAAGCACTTCAGGGCGGATATTTTTTTGATCCTCCGCGCGAGGTTGTCGAGGTCTCCGGCCATGCGGGATGCCAGAACCCACTTTTTGGCGGAATAGACCACGTCTTCGAAAGATTCCGTCCGTCCACTGAAGCCGGTGTAAATGTCGGTAAGGCGGGTTTCATTTTCCCGGTACACGAACAGTGCATTGAGCCAGTGGGCGAAATCATAACCGGTGGTTCCCTGCACCGGCCAGCCGAGGGAGAGCGGCTCTTCGGGCGCGAGGATTTTTTCCACCAGGATATAAGCGTCTTCCCCAAGGCACCGGCGCAACCTTTGAAGATACTCTCCGGGGTCCGCCAGGCCGTCGACGTGATCGATACGCACGCCGCTCACGCTCTTTTCGGAGGCCAGTTTTCCCAGCAGCCGATGGGTGTACTCGAAGACCGCCTTTTTATCCTGGCGCAGGGCGATCAACTCGTTGATGTCGAAAAAACGGCGGTAATTGATTTCTTCGTTGGCGACCTGCCAGTAGCACAGCCGAAATCGCTGTTGCGACAGAAGCCCGTCCAGCCGCTGGTAGCTGTGGATGTTGCCGGGCTCTCCGTTGAAACGACGCAAGGTTTCGGAAAGCAAGCGCCGGATGACGGTATTGCCGCAGAAAAGATCCCACAGAGTTTGCTTGATGGCGCGGCCGTGATCCTGCCGTACCCCGGCATCCACAAGCAGCACCAGACTTTCCAGATCGTCGAGAGCGTCGATCCAGCGATTGTAGGCCGGGTCTTTTTCTCCGAGTTCGGTCTTGATCGACGCCGTGGGCTGGTCGAGAATGCTCAGATACGTCTCGATTTGCAGCGGAAACTTCAGGTCACCGTATGTCGCCGCAAAACCGTCGCGGTCAAAGACTATCCGGATTTCGCCTTTTTCGAGGCACTCACCGTAGCGTTGTCCCAAAAAAGGCGCCATCACCCTGCCCTGCAGGTCCTTGGAGGGATGGTTCCAACAAATATCGAAATGATCGCGGAACCTCGAAGACATCCCGTTTTCGAGCACATCCGCCAGCATCCGGTTGTCGACATCGAAGGCCATGTGGTTGGGTACGATATCCTGCAGCCACCCCATATCATACTCCCGCAGCCGCCCGACGAGGGTTTTCCAGTCGTCCAGCGATCCCAGCTCGGGGTTCAGGTCATTGGGGTCCACGCAGTCGTAGCCGTGCAGGCTCCCTTTGCGGGCGCGGAATATCGGCGAGGCGTAAACGTGCGAAATTCCCAGCTCGGACAGGTAGGAAACGATGTCGGCGGCTTGACCGAAACCAAATTCCGGTTGGAGCTGCAGTCGATATGTGGCGATGGGAACATCCATAGTGTTTACTCTACTAATCCATCGGGGAGCCGGATCTTCAAGACTTCAGTCAGGCGGAGAAACGTCGTCACCCATCGCCGGGCGTCGTCGTCACCTCCATCGGCTCTCGCGCGGAAGTCGGAATATTTTTTCTGTCCCAGGGTGTAGTGAATATTTTGGATCTCCTGAAACCTTACTAAAAAGGGAAGTCCGACGGCCAGATCGACGCCCTGAGTCAACCGGTCCAGCAGATCGACGTCTTCAGGGGCTGTCTGGAACTTGCCGGCCAACTGCTCCAGCCTGTTTCGTAAGGTGAATTCGAGCGTCTCGGCATCCAGGGCGATACCGGCCCGTTCGGCATCCTCGATCAGATTGTGTATGGCGTCGTAATCGAGCTCTTCACGGTCGAATTCGTGATTCAGATCGCTGTTGACCACGATCTCACCGGCAACGTAGAGCGCTTTGGGAATTCGGCTGCTGGAATCGTTGATGAAGCGCATCAGCGATACGTGGTTGTCGTAGAGTTGACGATACATCGCGAGGGCGTCGGTCGTGGTGGCTTCCAGAATCGTGTTCAACACCTTGCGCTGCTCGTCGCGGAACAGAGATATGAGAGAATAGATGGAGTCTTTGAAGTAATTTCCGAAACACCGGAACACACCCGGAATATCGTTCTTGTCGAAGACACCTATTACTTCCTCCGCCATGCGGGAATACGCCTTTTCATCGAACCGGCTGATCCCGCAACTGATGCTGTGGTCTCCCATGTGGAAGACGGCGTAGTGAAACTGCGCGGTCTCCCGCGTGATCTGCGAGGTGAGCTGAGCCCGACCCACGGCGATCTTGGCTTTACCGGCTTCCGCGCTGCGGTTGTCGAGGTTTTCGATAAAAAAGCAGTATATGAAAACCGATTGGGGATAGTCTTCGAAAAACGAACTGATGGCATAATGGGCTGCGGCTTTTTTCAGATCCACGCTGGAAGGCTTCACCCACTTCTCGTAGATGTGGCGCCCATCTCTGTGCTTGGGTATGTTGCTTTTGGCCGCGGCCAGTTTCTCTATAAACGGCGCCTCGATCTCGGACTCGAACAGCTCCTCGGCCAACTGTACGGCACGGCAGGCATACTGAATGACCTGAACGGTCTCGATTCCCGACAGTTCATCGAAGAACCAACCGCAGCTGGTATACATCAACATGGCCTGGCGCTGTATCTCCAGAAGCTTCAGGGCCAGTATGCGATTCGTTTCGTCCGGCGAAACGGTCATGTGCCCCTCCAAAAACCGGTCGATGTTTTGCGGGGAACGGTCGAGGATCACCTCAATGTAGTCGTTGCGTGCCTGCCATGGATCGGCGAACAGATCACGAGAATTTTCGACAAACGCTTCCGCCAACACGTCCCGCAGCCAGTCCATCGCGTTGCGAAGCGGCCCACGCCAGCTCTGGTTCCAGTCCGGCCGGCGGCCGGACTGGCAGCCGCAGTCGCTTTTCCAGCGCTCCACTCCATGCGCACAACTCCAGGCGGTGTTTTCCTTGATCTCCACTTCCCAGGTCGGGGGTTGTTTCTCAAGGAATTCTCCGTAATTGGTCAACCGCGCCGAATTGCCGGAATCGATCTTCTCCAGGGCGTAGGCCAGGGCCATGTCGCCATATCGGTGATGATGGCCGAAGGTCTCCCCGTCCGTTGCGATGTTGACGAGTTGGTTGTCATCGCGCTCTTCTTCAAATGCCGCCAGCAAACGTTCGGCAAAGGTCTCCCCGTTGTTCAGCAGACCATTGAAGGCCACGTCCCGGGAGATCGGTCCGTCGTAGAAAAAGATTGCCATGCTGCGTCCTTCGGAAAGGCTCTGAACATAAGGCATGCGCGGGTCGATGGACCCGTCGCTCACGTCGCTCCAGGAATCGACCCCCACCGGTCTTACTCTACTGGCCTGGTAAGGGCTCAAAATGGTGAACGTGATTCCCAGTTCGGCCATGATGGCAAGGGTTTCCAGATCAACTGCCGCCTCTGGAAGCCACATTCCCTCCGGTAACCTTCCGAAGCGATGCTGGAAGTCACGGATGCCCCACAGAATCTGCGTGGTGCGATCGGCCGTATTGGCCAGCGGAAGAATCATGTGGTTATAAGGCTGGGCTATCGCCGAACCGTGTCCCGAAAATCGTTGGCTGCTGCGCCGATCGGCCTCCAATATCGCCGCATATACCTCGGCGCTGTTTTGCGCCATCCAGTTGAGCAGTGTCGGTCCGAAATTGAAGCTCATCCGAGCGTAATTATTGGTGATTCGAACAATGCGCTCCTGATCGTCCAAAATGCGGGCGGCGGCATTGCGGGTATAGCATTCGGCTGTGATGCGGGCATTCCAGTCATGGTACGGATGGGCGGAGTCCTGGATCTCGATCTCCTCCAACCAGGGATTTTCCCGGGGTGGCTGGTAGAAATGTCCGTGAATGCATATGCAGTGTTGCGTCATTTCGGGTTCCTTCTTTCGTTTCTTTCGCCGACGATGTTTATGCCGCAGCAGGTCTTTCAAAAGTTGTCAGGTTGCAGATGTCGGGAAAAGCACGCTGCACTGAACCCCAACCTGCCGCTAATCAGAGCACGGTTGCCGGGTTCTGGCAGTCAAAAGGTTCTGCGTGCGCCACGGCACTCTTTCCGGCACCTGAATCCCGCCATAGCCATAAAATCGCGCAATGCAAAAAGGTGTCAATCTGGTACGCGATCCCTGGAAAACACCGCAATGCTGTAGGGCGCCATTTCGAGTTCCATCGTTCCATTCGCCTGCAGGGTATCGGGGACCCCGCTTCCGGGGCCCATCCAGCGGGGTTCGGCTGAATCGATCCTTTTACGCCAATGCCCTGCAGGCAGATGCATTCGGATCTTTCCCGCTTTGTCGTTGAAATTGAACAGTAGGCCGACCTCCTGGTCGTCGAAGCGGCGCCGCACCAATAGCAGGTTCTGCTGCGGGTCGCATGACACCGTCATGTTTTTCTTGCTCAGGTTTGCCAGGGCGGGAATCCGGGTGCGCAGGCCCAGCAATTCCCGGTGAAAATCGTACAGCGTCCGATGGTAGCCATCTCGCCGCAGGAACCGGTTCAATTTGGACCGCAGAAAGGTCTGCTCGTCCTGAGGATCCGGGGGTTCGGCCTGCCAGTCGAAGGCGGCGAACTCACGTTGTCGGCCCTTCCGGACAGCTTCAACCAGTTCTGGATCGGTGTGACTGACGAAATACAGAAACGGCGCTGTTTCCCCGTATTCCTCTCCCATGAAAATCAACGGGATGAACGGCGACAGGAGCACCAGGCCGGCGGCCAGCTTCAGTTTTTCAAAGGGTACCATCCCGGTCAACCGATCCCCCTGAATACGGTTGCCGACCTGGTCGTGGTTCTGGGCGAAAACCACCAGTTGTCTGGCCGGAACGTTACGGGAAGAGTTGCCGTGGGTCCGTTGTCGGTATGCGGAGTACTGACCCGTGTAGACGTACCCTTTCTGCAAGGCTTTAGCCAGATCCTCGAGACCATTGTAGTCCCGGTAGTATCCGGATCGCTCTTCTGTCAACGCGGTGTGAAGGCTGTGGTGAAAGTCGTCGTTCCACTGGGCATCGAGATTGAAGCCACCCAACTCCCGTGGGCGGATGATGCGCGTATCATTTAGAGCGCTTTCGGCGATCAGGTAGATGCGCCGGTTCAATTCTTCGGCCTTGCGGTGCACGATTCGGCCGAGCTCCTCCAGAAACGGCCGGGCGGAAAAATCCATGATGGCGTGAACGGCGTCCAGCCGCAGGGCGTCGACATGGAATTCGTCGATCCATTGAAGAGTGTTTTCGATGAAATAGCGGCGAACTTGGTCGCTGTGAGGCCCATCGAAGTTGATTGATTCCCCCCACGGTGTCTGGTAGAAATCGGTGAAGTAGGGGCCGAAATCTCTCAGGTAGTTGCCTTCCGGCCCAAGGTGGTTGTAGACCACGTCGAGCACCACCGCCAGCCCTTTGCGGTGACAGGCATTCACCAGACGCTTGAACCCTTCCGGACCGCCGTAGGAGTTCTGCACGGCAAATGGGTACACACCGTCATAGCCCCAGTTGCGACTGCCGGGGAACTGGGCCACCGGCATCAGCTCGACGGCGGTGACGCCGAGATCGGAGAGGTCATCCAGGTAACGAGCGACGCCGTCGAAGGTACCCTCCGGAGAAAAGGTTCCCACATGCAACTCGTAAACGACATAGCGGCTCAGAGGCAGTCCACACCAGCCGACGTCATCCCAGTCGAAATCTGCGGAGACGATTCCGGAGGGCTCGTGCACCCCGTCGGGCTGATACCGCGAAGCTGGGTCCGGTCTTTCCCTGGCGCTCGAATCCGCATATTGCAACCGGTAGACGTAGCGGGTACCCGGTGGCATATCATCCAGCAGCGCTGTAAAGTACCCTGCGTCGCGCATGTCCATCGCATACCGGCGGTCCGACGGCGCTTTTAACCGAACTTCGACCCTTTCGGCCCGGGGGGCCCACACCTCGAAACGGCAGCGTCGGTTGCCGAGGGGCGTGGCTCCCAGTCGGGGGCTTCTCATCATGACGGATCCTCTGCGGACCTCAAGAACACGGCCGATAAAGGCGGCAAGGTCAAGTTCAGGGAGTGGGACATGCCGTGAAACGGCACCGGCGCGGCTTCCAGAGACCCAAGGTTGCCCTGGCCGCTGCCGCCGTAATCGCTTGCATCGCTGTTGAGCAATTCCTGCCAGAAACTGCTGCGCGAGGCACCGACGCGATAGTTGTACCGGGGCACCGGCGTGAAGTTGAAAACGGCGATCAACTCGTTGGCATCCTGACGGTCCCGCCGGATCAAGCTGATGGTGCTGTGGACGGCATCGTTGCAATCGATCCATTGAAATCCATCGGAGGAGAAATCGGATTCGTGCATGGCCGGTTCGGTGCGGTACAGACGATTGAGATCCTTCATCCAGTGCTGCAGGCCGTTATGCAATGAAAACTCGAGCAGGTGCCAGTCTAGACTGCGGTCGTGCGCCCATTCGGCCCACTGTCCGTATTCACCGCCCATAAAGACGAGCTTCTTGCCGGGTTGGGCGTACATGTAGCCGAAGAGCAGACGGAGATTGGCGAATTTCTGCCAGTCGTCTCCCGGCATTTTCCCCAGGAGAGACCCCTTGCCGTGAACCACTTCGTCGTGGGAAAGAGGCAGCACATAGTTTTCATGAAATGCATAAATCATGCGGAAGGTCAACTTGTTGTGGTAGTAAGAGCGATGGACCGGATCCTTTGAAAAATAGGCCAGGGTGTCATGCATCCACCCCATATCCCATTTCATATCGAAACCGAGCCCTCCGAGGAATACCGGTCGCGATACCATCGGCCAGGCGGTGGATTCTTCGGCAACCGTGATGGTACCGGGGTAATTTTTATGTGTTTCTTCGTTGAAGCGACGTAGAAAGGAAATGGCTTCCAGGTTTTCGTTGCCGCCGAATTCGTTGGGAATCCATTCCCCCGGACTGCGGGAATAATCCAAATAGAGCATGGAAGCGACCGCATCGACGCGAAATCCGTCAATGTGGTATTTGTCCAGCCAGAAGAGGCTGCTGCTGATCAGAAAATTGCGAATCTCGTTGCGCCCGTAATTGAAAATGTAGCTCTTCCAGTCCGGATGAAAGCCCTTGCGCTCATCGGCGTGTTCGTAGAGATGGGTTCCGTCGAAATCACCGATCCCGTGCCCGTCGACGGGAAAATGCGACGGCACCCAGTCGAGGATGACGCCGATACCGTTTTGATGTAGCGAGTCGATCAGGTGCATGAAATCCTGGGGGGTGCCGTAGCGGCTGGTGGGAGAAAAATATCCGAGACTCTGATAGCCCCAGGAACCGAAAAAAGGGTGTTCCATCACCGGCATGAATTCGACGTGGGTGTAACCCATTTCCAAAAGGTAATCGGTCAGTTTCCTCGCCAGCTCCCGGTAGGAAAACGAGCGGTTGTTTTCTTCGAGCACCCGCATCCACGAAC
This sequence comes from Desulfobacterales bacterium, assembly GCA_039768375.1. Classification (GTDB taxonomy): domain Bacteria; phylum Desulfobacterota; class Desulfobacteria; order Desulfobacterales; family SG8-13; genus JARFQH01. The sequence goes on from JBDNAO010000090.1 coordinate 12,475, forward strand.
CCAGGTGAACTTCGTAGATGCTCATGGGGGCCTCCGGTTTTTGATTCTGGGCGCGCGATGTCATCCATTTTTCATCGCCCCAGTCATAGGACAGATCCCAAATCACGGAAGCGGTCTTGGGAGGCACTTCGCCATGGACGGCAAACGGGTCGGCTTTTTTCAGCCGGAGGTTGTCGTAAGCGGACTGAATGAAATACTTGTAGGGCATGCTGCGGCCGACGCCGGCGATGAATCCTTCCCAGATGCCCGAATCACCCCGCGGCGTCAGCTCGTGGCGGTGGTCGTCCCAACCGTTGAAATCGCCGATCACGCTGACCTTCTCGGCGTTGGGCGCCCACACCCCGAAAACGGTTCCCTCCCGCCCGTCGACCGTGATGATGTGTGCACCCAGCTTTTCGTAAAGTCGAAAGTGGCTGCCCTCGTTGAACAGGTAGATGTCGTCTTCGCTCAGCAGGGAGACATCGCGGCCGACCACGTCGTCGACGCCGGTGTCTGTCGCCGGATTTTTTAGAGACATGGACCCCTCCTTGGTTTCTTCCATTGCCGTGAGCATCAGGTTTCGATACTGCCCATCACATGGAGTATTCCGGTAATCGGTATCCTGACCCAGTCGGGACGATTGTTCAGTTCGTATCCCAGTTCGTAGATTGCCTTTTCCAGCAGGTAGCTTTCCAGGAGCACCTGCACCTCATCGGCATTTGACGGGAGAAATGCGTTTTCACCGACCACGCTCAGGTATTCCTTAAGGAATATGGCTCCCATCCACTTGAACCAGTAGTCGGCCCAGGAAGCCAGGGCGACCTTGTTTTCGGGCTGCACCCACCCGCGTGATTCGGTCGCCTGTAGCGCCGTCATGGCGGCATAGTGAAAAGATCTGAGCATGCCGGCCACGTCCCTCAGAGGAGAGCGTTTGATGACACGTTCCGACACCGGACGGGCCGGCTCCCCCTCGAAATCGATGATCACGAAATCTTTGCCGGTGTAGAGCACCTGTCCCAGGTGGTAATCCCCGTGGACGCGGGTGCGCAGGGCCGTGATCCGGATATCCAACAAGCGCCGAAAGGTCTCTAGGATGGCCGATTCCTGGTCGGCCAAGGCTATCGCCTCCGGACGGGTGTCCTCTGGCAGGTGGTTCAGGCGCCGCCGCAACAGCGATAAGTTGCGCCGGCAGATGGTTCGCATGGATTGGTAGAGACTGCGTTGATACAGTTTGGTAAACCGTTCCGGTGCAAAATCGGGATCCGCGGAAGCTTCGGCCAGCACCTGGTGCATTTGGGCGGTGCGCTTTGCGAGTGTTCGAACCGACGCCGGATAGAAATCCGCCAGTTCGACGACTTCAGCGGGAGGATCGGCGTCGATCAGCTGCAGCAGTCCCGCACGGAGCACCGGGGCATTTTCGCGGGCGATCCCCCGGGCGATGATCTGCTCGAAATACCGATCGAGGATGTTCAACGTATACTCCCAGGCATCTCCCTGATTGACCACATACCCCTGCAGGAGAGCCAGCGTTTTCGGTGTCCCTTGCGGGCTGCGGTATTCGATAAAACCGGCCACCGGAGGAATGTGGGCAAATCCTTTTTCGGTCAGGTAATGTCCGATCTGGAGATCCGGATTAACGCCCGCCTGCAGGCGACGAAACAACTTGAGGATCAGCCGGTCTCCATACAGGATCGAGGTGTTGCTCTGTTCGGCCCGCATGATCGACGGTGCCAGTGTCTCGAAAGGTGGCTTCAGGATCTGCTGCAGGGCGGCCGTCGGGCGGGCGATGATTTCGCCGAACCGTCGCCTGCCATGGCGGCGCTGTTCGATCATCTTCAGCAGGTTGTTGCAAAAGCCCATTTCGGCCGGCGCATCCAGCAGGAACCCTTCTTCCGCTTTTTGGAGAAACTTGATCCGGCCGACAACGGTTTCGGGCCGCTCGTGGATCAATTCCAGCGCGAGCCGAGCGGGGACGTAGATCAGCGGCAGCACATAGGTTTCGCTCTCGCTGCCGACGTAGTCGACCTGCAGGAAAAGGAAGACCGTGTCTTGCCTGTCGTCCGGAAGCGGGAACCATTCCTGGATGCGGGCCTGTTTGATCTGCCGGGCTTTGCCGCCGAACCAGCGCTTGGAACGGACGTAAGCAGACAGTACCTTTTCGAACCGGGACCTGCCGCGATCAGCGAGAACCTCGTGCCAACTTGCCATGCATTCGAAAAGGGGAGGTTCGCCGGCGGTCTCCGGGATGGTGCGGTCGGCCTCGGTGCGGACGGATGCCGGCTGCAGATAAAACCAGTAAAACGAATGCGGCCCGATGGTCAGGGGATAGGGAGATTTGTCGATGGGTGGAAATTCGGTTAAGCCGAACATCTCCACCGGTGTCGTCTTTACGAAGGCCGACAGGTCGAGTTCGACGAACTGGACGAATCGCGACAGGTTGGCCACCACCAGCAGGTTTTGGTCCTCGTGGCTGCGGACAAATGCCAGGATGGTCTGGTTTTCGGGATGCAGAAACGTCAGGGTGCCCCGGCTGAACGCCTTGAAACGCTTGCGCAGCGAAATCATCCGTCGCATCCACCACAGCAGGGAATGGTGGTTGCTGTCCTGAGATTCGACGCTGATGACTTCGAAATGGAACTCGGGATTTACGATAATCGGCAGATACAACTGTTGGGGGTTTGCTCGCGAGAAGCCCGCATTGCGATCGGGACTCCACTGCATCGGAGTGCGGACGCCGTTGCGGTCTCCTAGAAATATGTTGTCCCCCATGCCGATTTCGTCACCGTAATAGATCACCGGTGTGCCCGGCAACGACAGCAGCAAACCGTTCATGAGTTCGATCCGTCGACGGTTGTTTGCCAGCAAGGGGGCCAGCCGGCGGCGGATACCCAGGTTCAGCCGCATTTGCGGGTTGTCCGCATAGACGCGGTACATGTAATCCCGTTCTTCATCGGTGACCATTTCAAGGGTCAGCTCGTCGTGGTTGCGAAGAAAGATGGCCCATTGACAGACGTCCGGAATATCCGGCGTCTGATCCAGGATGTCGATGACGGGGAAGCTGTCCTCCATGCGCAATGCCATGAAAAGCCGCGGCATCAAGGGAAAGTGAAAGTTCATGTGGCCCTCGTCCCCGTCTCCGAAGTAGACCGTCGCATCTTCAGGCCACTGATTGGCTTCGCACAGAAGCATGCGGTTTCTGAACCGGGCGTCGATGTGCGCCCGCAATTTCTTCAAGAAGGCGTGGGTTTCAGGCAAGTTTTCACAGTTGGTGCCTTCGCGTTCATAAAGATAGGGTACCGCATCCAGGCGTAAACCGTCGACGCCAATTTTCAGCCAGAAGTCGAGCACCCGCAGAACAGCCTTGTGCACCTGGGGGTTGTCGAAATTGAGGTCCGGCTGATGCGAGTAAAACCGGTGCCAGTAGTAGGCGTCGGCGGTCGAATCCCATGACCAGTTGGACGTCTCGAAATCCTGAAAAATGATGCGCGCTTCCTGGTATTTTACCCAGGTATCGCTCCAGACGTAAAAATTTCTCCGACTGCTTCCGGCCGGCGCCTTGCGGGCCTGCTGAAACCAGTCGTGCTGGTCGGATGTGTGATTGATCACCAGTTCGGTGATCACGCGCAGACCGCGGTGGTGGGCGGCACGCAGGAATGCTTTGAAATCTTTGAGATTGCCGTAAGACGGGTGGATATCGCAGTACTCGGAAATGTCATACCCGTCGTCGCGGAGCGGTGACGGGTAAAACGGCAGCAGCCATATCGCCGTCACCCCCAGGCTTTGCAGATAGTCGAGCTTTTGGCTCAGCCCCTTGAAGTCGCCGATTCCATCCCCGTCGCTGTCCATGAAGGCCTTGACGTGCAGTTGGTAGATAATGGCATCCTTGTACCAGAGCGGATCGTCTTCGAGTGCGGCAAGGGTTGCAATCTCGGCAGGTTGCTGTGCCATTGACTTTCTCCTTCAGTACGAAAATAGAAACATGAACCTTGAACCCCTGAACCTCTGAGCGTTCTACATGAAGTAATCAAAATCCCGTTCGGTGCGCACTTTTTTACGGATTCTGAAAATGTGCGCCGGCATCACCTGAGGATTCAGCTCGATGTAGTTGCGCCCACCGTGCCACAGGTAACGCGCGTCACTGAGCAGATCATGGACTTGATACGGCTGCTGTGGCTCCAGTTGCAACTTCTCAAAATCTATATCCACCCAGCCGCTGTGAGTGTGATGCGGATCGAGGTTTACCACCATCATGACGATGTTGGAGCGGTCTTCGGTGTACTTGCCAAAGCTGATGAGCTGTTCATTATCGACAGGGAGGAAAATGAGGTTCCGGTCCTGCTGCAGGGCCGAATTCTCATGACGGATACGGTTGACTCGTGCAATCAGGTCTTTCAGGCTGTCGGGTCGGTTCATGTCCCAGAAGCGGATCTGGTATTTTTCGGAATCACTGTATTCCTCCGTGCCGAACTCAATCGGGGTGTCGACCATTTGTTCGAAAGCGGGGCCGTAAATGCCGAAATTGGCTCCCAGGGTGGCCGCCAGGATGAGCCGCACGATAAAGGCCGGCCTGCCGCCGGTTTGAAGGTATTCGGTCAGGATGTCGGGTGTATTGGGCCACAGGTTGGGCCAGAAAAACTCGGCCACGGGAGAAGTCGTCAATTCCTGGAAATATTCCTCCAATTCCCACTTCGTGTTGCGCCAGGCAAAGTAGGTATACGACTGCGTAAACCCAAGCTGGGCCAGGCGATACATGATTTTCGGCCGGGTAAATGCCTCCGCCAGGAAAATGACCTCCGGAGAATCGATCTTGATCGTGTGGATCAGCCATTCCCAGAACGAAAAAGACTTGGTGTGCGGGTTGTCCACCCGAAAAATGTGCACACCCTGCTCGATCCAAAACTGCACGACGCTCAACAGTTCGTCGAAGAGGCTTTGCCAGGCATCGCATTCGAAATCGAAGGGGATGATGTCTTCGTACTTCTTGGGAGGATTTTCCGCAAACTGGACAGTTCCGTCCGGCCGCTGTCGAAACCATTCAGGGTGTTCCTTGACATAGGGATGGTCAGGCGAACACTGTAAGGCCAGATCGAGGGCAATGTCGATTCCCGACTCAGCGCCTTTTTGTACAAGACGTCGAAAATCATCCAGGGTTCCTATACGGGGATGGACCGCCTTGTGTCCGCCCTCCTGGCTCCCGATGGCCCAGGGACTGCCGACATCGTCCGGCTCCGCGACGGTTGAATTGTTCCGGCCCTTGCGGTTGGTTTGACCGATGGGGTGAATCGGCGGCAGGTACAGGACGTCGAAACCCATGGCGGCAATGTAGGGCAGGCGGTTTTCGCAATCCTTGAACGTGGCGTGCCGCTGCGGTTCCGCCGCCGCCGAGCGCGGAAACATCTCGTACCAGCTGCTGAAGCGTCCACGTCGTGGTTCTACCACCACGAGCAGTTGTTTGTGATAGGTGGTGGCAAAGCGCCGGTCTGGGTTCATGATCATCAGCCGCAGCAAGTCCCGGCTGAAGGCCGTACGAATTTTCACTTCCGTGACGCGATCCCCCCTCAGGATGTCACCGTATCCTCTCAGCCGGTCGGCAACCTCCTCTTTTGCCCGGGATGCGGCGTTTTCCAACAGTTCCGCTCCCGCAAGCAGGTCCACCGCCACATCCTGACCGGCGGCGACCTTTTTTTTAAGGTCCCGCCGCCAGGTCTTGAATCGGTCCACCCAGGCCTGCAGCGTATAAACATACCGTCCGGGTTCGTCGACCAGGAAAGAACCGTACCAGCGGTCATTGACCAGCGACCTCATCGACAGAACGTTCCAGCGGTCGTCTTTCTGTCTGCGAACCAGCAGGACGGCCGACAGGGCATCGTGGCTGTCGGCGAAGATGTCCGCTTCCACGCGCACCCTTTCGTCACGGACCCGTTTAATGGGATATCGTCCATCGGCAATTTCCGGCGTAACGCCGCTGATGACGACCCGCTGTCTGGCGTAAATCGACTGCTGTTGTTTCCTGGCGACTGCCTCTTTACTGGCTTCCCGAGCCATTGCATTTCCTCTCCGGTTCAATCGGATTTTCCGTGCGGGAGGCCGCTGTCACCTCCCCGACTGGTCAATATAAATGATTAAGGTACTATATACATGCCCCTCACTGCAAGTGTGTAGCAATAGTGAGTATATTCTGACCCGAAATCCTGTGTATTGAAAGGTTAACCGGTTTATCGCGGGGCTGTGGCTCGGCGTTTTATCAACCATGGGACATGGATCCAGCTAACCGGGTCAGTTGGATCAGTGAGTCAGAATTTAACCGTTCTTGTTGAATAAACCGACAAAACTGACTCCACCGCCCTCTATGGTGTATTTTAGAGGCAGTTTCGTATATGCTGAATACAGAATAAATTGGAAACAACTATTATTTTCTTACCTGGGGGTTCCATGGAAGTTCTGTTCGTAACGGCCGAAAACGGTGGCATTGAAGGCGGCAAGGTCGGTGGTATCGGCGATGTGATTCACGATCTGCCGCCGGCCTTGGCGGCGCTCGGCTGCCGGGTGACCGTCCTGATCCCGTCACACGGTTACTTGCATCTCGGCCTCGACTCGACAAAAATCGGGGCCAGTCGGTTTTTGTTTCGCGGAGAACTTCAAACGGCCGATATTTTTGAAGTCTTTCCTCCGAACGGTTCGCCCGGTGTGACTCAGCTGGTGATCCACCATCCGGCTTTGAGTGCCGTCGATGCCTCGAGCGGTACATACCATATTTATACGCACGATCCACCCGACAGGCCTTTTTTTACCGACGGTTCCCGTTTCGCCTTTTTCAGTGCCGCCGCTGTTGCTGCGGTTTCCCGGAAAGTGATCGGGACGTTCGACGTCATTCACTTGCACGACTGGCATGCGGCTCTCGTGGCCCTGCTGGGGCGTTTTCACCCGGACTTCTCGGCAATTCGGAACTGCCGCAGCGTGCTTAGCATCCACAACCTGGCATTCCAAGGAGTGCGGCCGTTGCGGGGCAGTGCATCGTCCCTTGAAGCCTGGTTTCCTGGACTTCGCTACGATTGGGCCACGGTGGCTGACCCCCGTTGGCCCGATTGCATCAACCTGATGGCGGTGGGAATCCGTCTGGCGGATCGGGTTCACACAGTATCCCCCTCCTACGCGAGGGATATCCGGCAACCGAGCCGCAAACCGCAGTTTTACGGTGGAGAAGGCCTCGAAGCCGACTTGGAACAGGTTCATCGGGAGGGCCGACTGATCGGTATTCTCAATGGGTGCCGCTACTCTCGAACTGAACCCGGTCAGCGGGTCAGTTTTGACGACCTGCTGAATCTGATTCGTCGGGAGGCGATTCGATGGAGCGGCGATGGCGATGCAGTTCCCGCCGCCCAGTTTGTCGCCGTTGCGCGCACATTGGATAAAGGCGGTCGGAACGAGGATCCGGATGTGATTCTCACGAGTGTCGCCAGGGTAGGGGAGCAAAAAATGCTATTGTTGCGGCAAAACGGCAGTAAAGGAAAATCGGCTCTGCATGAAATCCTGGAAGGGATCGGCCCCCGGGGATGCTACATTTTGTTGGGCAGCGGAGATCGCGACTACGAAAGATTTTTTACCACGACCAGTGCACGCTATGAAAACTTTATCTTCGTCAACGGCTATTCCGAAAATTGCGCCAAAGCCCTTTATGCTGCTGGTGATCTGTATTTAATGCCTAGCTCGTTCGAACCCTGCGGTCTGAGCCAGATGCTGGCTATGCGGGAGGGCCAACCCTGCCTGGTGCATGCCGTCGGCGGTTTGAAAGACACGGTTGACGACGGCCGGAACGGCTTTACCTTCTCCGGCGACACCCTTGAGAAACAGGTGGACGGCTTTGTCTGCGCGACTCTTGAAGCCGTAGCCTTGAAACGCCAAAACCCCGCTGCCTGGGGAAAAATCCGTAAAAATGCCGCTGCCACCCGTTTCAGATGGAAGGAGGCGGCCGATCGATACGTGCAGGAACTGTACAGATAAAGGGTACAGGATCTTGCCTATTGATATTATAGTTGTTATTGGGATAGCGTTATAATCTGGTCAAACTGCATTATTTTTGGAGGCCATCAATTGACCTATCAGCCGATCGAAAATTACGGCGTCATCGGCGACATGCACACCGCCGCGCTGGTGGCGATGAACGGGTCGATCGATTGGCTCTGTTTTCCGCACTTTAATTCCCCCAGCGTCTTCGCCGCCATTCTCGACGATAACAAAGGGGGACGCTTCAAAATCGCACCGGCCTCCGGGGAGCCGGTATGCCGGCAGCACTACTGGCCCGGAACCAATGTTCTGATCACCCGCTTTCTCATGGTCGATGGCGTCGGCGAGATCACCGATTACATGACGGTCCATGAACATCTCCACAGTGAAGAGGATCATCACCATCAACTGTTTCGAAAAGTAACAGCCGTGCGCGGCAGCATGACCTTCCGGTTGGAGTGCCGTCCGGCGTTCGACTACGCCCGCGATCATCACGAGTTAAGGATCACATCGAAAGGGGCTGTCTTTCACTCTTCGGACCTGAGTCTGGCACTCTCCACCAGAATCCCACTGCGGGCGCAAAAAGGCGGCGCCGTGACGGAGTTCACCCTGGAGGAAGGCCGATCGGCCGTCTTCATCCTTCAGGAAGCCGAACGCGACGGCGGCTGCCGGGAGTGCATTTCCGAAGAGGAAGCGGCCGAGGTGTTTGCTCATACCATCGATTTCTGGCGGCGCTGGCTGTCCAAATGCACATACACCGGCCGTTGGCGCGAGATGGTTCATCGCTCCGCCCTGGTGTTGAAACTGCTGACCTTCGTTCCAACCGGTGCCATCGTGGCTGCGCCGACGACCAGCCTTCCGGAAGCGATCGGCGGAGACCGCAACTGGGATTACCGTTACACGTGGATCCGGGATGCAGCCTTTACGCTCTATGGCTTTCTGCGCATCGGGTTTACCGATGAGGCCGCCCGTTTTATGGAATGGCTGGCGGCCCGCAGTCATGAACTCGAAAAAGACGACTCCCTGCAGATCATGTACGGCATCGAAGGGCAACATGAGCTGACCGAGATAACCCTCGACCACCTGGAGGGGTACCGCGGTTCTTCTCCGGTTCGCATCGGCAATGCCGCCTACAACCAACTGCAGCTTGACATCTACGGGGAATTGATGGATTCGGTCTATCTCTTCAACAAATACGGCAGCCCCATCTCTTACGAACTTTGGATGTATCTGCGCCGCTTGCTCGATTATGTCTGCGATAACTGGCAAAAAAAAGATGAAGGAATCTGGGAAGTCCGCAGCGGAAGGCGCCACTTCGTGTTTTCCAAATTGATGTGCTGGGTTGCGCTGGACAGGGGGCTGCGTTTGGCCGAGAAGCGCTCGTTTCCGGCGGATCGATCGCGCTGGTTGAAGAATCGCGACCGGATATACGAGGAAATCATGCGCAGGGGATGGAATCGGGAACGGCAGGCTTTTGTACAGTCATTCGAGAGCCACGCCCTGGACGCTTCGAACCTGATCATGCCGCTGGTATTCTTCGTATCACCTTCAGATCCACGGATGCTCAAAACCCTGGATGCCATTTTCAAGCCTCCCCGCGACGGAGGCCTCACCTCGGACAGCCTGGTCCATCGTTATGACCCTAAAAATGCCAATGATGATTTTTCGGGAGAAGAAGGCTCTTTCAACATGTGTTCATTTTGGTTGGTGGAGGCCTTGACCCGCGCCGGGCGTTTCGATCGAAAACGACTGGATACCGCCCGCTTGGTGTTCGAACAAATGCATGGCTATGCCAATCACCTCGGCCTCTACGGCGAGGAAACCGGTCCGCGGGGAGAAGCACTGGGAAATTTTCCCCAGGCGTTCACCCACCTGGCATTGATCAGTGCCGCCTTCAACCTGGATCGGGCGCTGGACAGCCGATACTAGTTTGGGAGATTTCAAGGGGTCGAGAATTATCGAGGATTCAGGGCAAAAGCTCAAAAACGGAAAGATTGGAATACCATCATTATGAACATCCTACTGCTGACCAATGAATATCCACCCCACATCTATGGAGGCGCTGGCGTCCATGTCGATCATCTCGTCCGCGAAATGGCGCTCTGCGACAACGGTCACCATCGTCTGCAAATATTATGCTTCGGCGATCAGCGTGAAAAAAGTCCCGCCAAAACGGTGACCGGCATCGGTCCCGCGGAGGCCTTGGCCGCCGCAAAGCTCAGGCAGCCGAAGCTTTTGGATGCCCTCTACCGCAACATCGTCATGGCCGGGTCGGTTGAGGCCACCGATGTTGTCCACTGCCATACCTGGTACACCCACCTGGCGGGTTGCCTGATCAAGCAACTGCTGCAGATCCCGCTGGTGGTCACCACCCACTCCCTGGAGCCTAGCCGCCCCTGGAAGAAAGAGCAGCTCGGAAACGGCTATTACGCCGCCGGCTGGCTGGAAAAAACGGCCTTACTCAACGCCGATCGGATTATTGCCGTATCGAGGGCCATGCAAGACGACATCCTGAACCTTTACGACGCCGCTCCTGAAAAGGTTCAAGTGATTCACAACGGCATTGATGTCGAAATATACCGGCCAACCCGAAACACCACCTTCCTTGAAGAATACGGTATCGATCCGAACACGCCGTACATCCTTTTCGTCGGGCGAGTGACGCGCCAGAAGGGGATTGTTCATCTGCTCCGCGCACTGCACCATGTCGAAGCAGCTTATCAGATTGTCCTCTGCGCCGGTGCGGCGGACACACCGGAGATCGAAGAAGAAGTAAACGCCGGGATCGCTGCTGTCAGGGCAGACACGCCCAACCAAGTGGTCTGGATTCGGGAGATGGTCCCCGTCGACCGACTTGTAACCCTCTACAGCCATGCAGCCGTGTTTGTCTGCCCCTCGGTGTACGAACCATTCGGCATCATCAATCTGGAGGCCATGGCCTGCGGTACGCCCGTGGTCGCCTCGGCGGTCGGCGGAATTCCCGAGGTGGTGATCCAGGATAAAACAGGCCTGCTGGTGCCCTTCGAAACGGCCGGGACGGCCGCTGCCGAGCCAAAGAATCCACAGCGCTTCGCACGGGATCTGGCCGCGGCCATCGACACGCTGATGCGGTCGCCGGAAAAGCGCGTCGCGATGGGAAAGGCTGCCCGCCTGCGGGTGGAAGAGCACTTCAGCTGGAAGAGCATCGCCCGCCGGACCTTGGCATCTTACGCAGAGCTGACGATCCGACCATCAGACCTTTAGCGGACGAATCCGAAGGGCGGGATCTATTCGCAATCAAAGGGATGAAATAGAATCGGTTTCTATATCCCGCTAGCCCATGCGCTTTCGCTACTCCACTGATCCGGCCCTCCATCTCTACCGCTCGGGTTGCCAGCGGTACCAGTCAAACGGCCGCCCGGCCAGCTGTGCGCGTTCCTTGATCGGATGCAGACGCTGCTTCCTGCCGTCGGCTTCGAAGTGAAGCACAGAGAATCGGTTCACGCTGAAGGGCACCAGGTGCACTCTTCTGAATCCTTCCGATAGAGTTTTGACCAGCAGGTGCAGATGCCGGCCTTCTGGTTCGTGTCTTCACGTCCAGGCAGGTGCGCCGGCCCCGGCGGTAGTCGAAGCTGAGCCCGTCGTCGAACTGAATTTGAGGGACCATCGCGGTCCATGTAAAATTGTGTGCTGGTCAACAAGTGCTCAAAGCCGCAGTATTTACTTTATTTATTCTAATATATAACGTTCCATTATAGTTCGATCCCTTTTAAAGGGCTATCAACCATTTGTTTTCCTTGGTATAGGCAGACGGTATCGTGATGTTTGGCGTAAATGAATGGGATTATGCCTGTGGCAAGCAA
>JBDNAO010000494.1:0-6096 GCA_039768375.1 Desulfobacterales bacterium
CCCTTGCGTTTCAAAAGATGATTACCATTAGCAGTTATATACACCGCGATTCCCTGCGGGACTTGATCCAGCGTTGGATGTACGGCGCCTCCCGGCGCACGGACGGTGATGAGCTTATGCAATTGGTGTACCTCAACAATGCGTATGCGTCTCGCTATCTGGCCGCCTTCTCGGAGGAAATATTTCAACGGTTTTATCCTTATGGGTTCCAGGTCCGCAAAACCCGGCTCAAAAGTGATCTAAAAGATGTCATCGTGACCAACGTCCCCTACCGGAACGCGCGGGTGGACGAAATGCTGCATGGTTATCGCAGCAGACCCGAACTCTATTACCGTGAGACCCCTTTTCACGGTACCCTTTATTTCAGCGGCCGGCCGGCCGGACCCTGTTATATCGGTTCAAACCGCATCAAGCGGGTCCGGCGATTGGCCGAAAAAAGTGCCCGGCGAATCATCGACAGGATGTTTGCGACCATAAAGAGACGGGCGGAAGCATTTGCTGAGGACCGGGCACGGCATCAGGGTATTTCTCGTGAGCAGTTGATCACACCACCCGAGGATATGATCGCCGAGTTTCTAAAAGCGGAAAGCCGCCTGTTGGAGGATCTCAGGCAGGGTCGGCCGATTCAGGATGCAGACGGCCTGGTTATCCAGGATGTTGCCGGGCTCAAAGTGATCGCGGAAGAGACCGAGCGCAGCCGGTTCATGGATCTGATCAGCGCCCTGAAGAGCTGCGAAGTGATTGAAACCGAGACACATACAGGCCGCTACAATGCGGTCAACCTCATCGTGCGGCTGCGACCCGATCGGGAGCGCATGGCGTCGAAACCGCTGGGCGAGCGCCTCCTAAAAGTGATGCAAAAGCGGGGCATCACCCCTAATGCCGCCAACCGCCGTTTCAGGCAGTTCATCCTGTCTGGTGAAGACAACGTCAATCTGGAAGTCATTCTTTCCGGTTACCAGGAGATGTTGGAGAGCGAGATCGGTCGCTGCATGCACGAAGACCGGATCATCCGCCAGCGATTGGAGCAGCAATACACCGGCCAACTGGCCCGTAACATCGAATATCTCATGGGGTATCTGTTCATGCTGCCGGCTTCGAATCGGATGGAACTGGAGGAGACACCGATCAAACTGTGGCACCGATACCTCCCCGACTACTTCGATGAAGTCCTCAAAAGGCTCTTCAACATTCCGTCGGTGGAGGTTCTGGAGTGACCGGTCGCCGAGTTTCCAACCGCAACGGCTCTACAATGAAACTTTTTTTATAAACATTGAACGTTGAACCCTGAACCCGAAACCGATCACTTTAACAGGAGGGCTTGAATCGCCCGGAAGTGACCTAATATATATGCATATGCGAAATTTGGCCTGTCGAAAAGACGACCCTGAATGATGATCCAAATTGCGGATGTACCCTGAATAAAAAAACCGGTGTCGGAAAAGTTTTTGCCGTCGGAATAGGAAAACAAAAAATGGCGCGAGACACAGATTGTAAAGATCTCGAAGAAAAATATCAAAACCTTGAGGTCGAAGCGGCGGCCTGCAAGGAGGAAAATGAGGCGTTTTCGTTGTATCGCTCCATAATCGAAAATGCGGGCGAATCGATACTGGTGGCTCGCGGTGACAGGGTCATGTTTGCCAATCCCAGAGCGGAGGAACTTTTTGGATGGACGCAGCATGATTTGGCGGCACGCCCGATTGCGGAATTTATCCATACGGAAGACAGAGATGCGATGATGCGTCAATACGAAAAGTTGCTCAGAAGCGAACAGACCTTCCGGGTACCACCGTTCAGAATCGTTGATCGTTCGGAGAACATCAAATGGGTCCGGCTCAGGGCGGCGCTGCTTTCGGCGGATACTGAACCAGTGGCCATCTTTTTTTTAACGGATATGACCCGCAGAAAGAAGGCAGAGGAAGAACTCCGACGCAGCGAAGAGAAGTACCGACGCGTTATCGATACCACCTCGGGCGGCTATATCCTCATGGATCCGCATTTTGTGATCATCGATGTGAACAGATCCCTTTTGCAGATGCTGGGATGTGGGCGTGAGGAGCTCATCGGCAAGCTGCCGCATACGCTTTACGATAAAAAATCGGTCATGTTTTATTTCGCAAACCAGGACCATATCAGCTTCGAGGCGCAGTTCGCGGTAAAAGGCGGAAGAGAAATTACCCTTCTGTATAACAGAAGCACTTTGCGTGACGAAAAGGGGGCGATCACCGGTTACGTGTCGTTCCTGTCGGACCTGACGGAATTGAAACTCGTGCAGCAACGGCTGCGTCTTGCGGAAGAACGCTACCGGCGGATGTACGAAAACGCCGTTCAAGGGATGTTCCAGAGTACGCTTTCCGGAAAACTCCTGCGGGCCAACCCCTCGTATGCCAGCGTTCTGGGGTACAACTCCTTCGAAGAGTTGCTGGCTGCGGAACATGATTTATCCGCTCTCTACTTTCATCCTGAAGACCGGCAGCAAATGCTGGTTGCCCTGCAAAGCGAGGGTCGGCTGACAAACTACGAAATTAAACTCAAGCGCAAAGACGGCCGCCCGGTCTGGTTGCTGTTCAATGTGAGATTGACTGAAGACGATGACAGGAAGCCGGTCATCGAGGGGATCATCGTCGACAACACGGCCAAGAAACTGGCGGAGGAAGAACTTCGCAAGAGTGAGGGAAAATTCCGTCGATTGTCGATCCTCGACAACCTGACCGGGCTATACAACACCCGTTACATGTATAAAGCCCTGGCGGACCTGATTGCAGAGAGCGAAGAATCGGGGATGCCGTTCTCCTTGATTTTTTTAGACATGGATAATTTCAAGCATGTCGTCGACACCTATGGCCATCTTAACGGCAGCCGGACACTTCAGGAAGTGGCCGCCACCATTCAAAGCACATTGATCGAACCGGCTTTCGGAGTGGCATACGGTGGCGACGAATTCGTCGTCGCACTGCCCGGATTTACGAAAAAGCAGGCCGCCAAAAAGGCCCGGGAAATTCAGACCCGGATGCGGAAAACGGTTTATCTCACCAGCCAGGGCTTCAAGGTGCGGCTCAGTGCGAGTTTCGGTATTGCAACATTTCCCGAAGATGCCGCCGATCGCACGGCTCTGCTTGCCTTAGCCGACAAAGCCATGTTTGCCATAAAGAAACGCGGTAAGAACGCGATTGGCATCACAGCACCTGTCGGTGCTGGAAAGAAGCCGGTGCCGGGCTCAGACGCAGGTTTTGCGGCTGAAAAACCGTCCGCGATTAAGGGTCGCGATAAGAAATAATTATACATCTTGCTTGTCTTTTGGCCCTTCTACAACGTTAAATCCCCCAACGAATATCCCGATATGCACCGACAGCTCTTTCATAAATCGCCCGTAACCGTATTGACTCAAGACACCGTTTGCTATGTCGATAAAAACCATTGGAATCCAAGCGAGAGTGTATTTGAGTACCATTTGTCTTCTTGTGGTCAGATATTAAAAGTAAACTACTTGATTGATTATCGATAGGACGAATGTGTTTTTATCTGGGCAAGCCGTTGACGCAGTGCTTCCAACGCATATTCCTTCGCTGCGATTTCAGACTGAACTAGTTTCTGATGTTCGGATGACGCCTTGATTTTGTCGAGCAACCGTATCCTTCTGCGTCGACCCGTACCTTCCTTCACAAGCTCGGCCTCGTCGTCAGCCATTTCACGTTCGAGATTTTCGAGTTCCCTGTAAAGTCCCCGGAGTTCTTTTTCGCCGGTTTTTATTTGTCCTTCCATCTTATAGACATTTTTTCCTTGCTGATAGGTGACAATGAAAGCTCCTTCAAGATTTTTCGGACAGACACCACTGTACACCACACCTTTCGTCCCCAGCCAATAACCATTGCGGGGGTTGCAATATTCCACGAGCCCCGCGATGCGCCCCTTATCATACTGGTCGAAATCGGGTCTCACGCTAAATTCAGCACACGCCTGACGATGTTTGCCGATCCTCGATGCCGGATATCCACGCGCACCATCGACATAACCGATGCTGTACCAGTCCGCATTCAGGCATTCTTGTTTGTTAAGCGTTGCACATCCCGAAAGAAGTACAAGAATCAGGCAAAAAGGAAAAAGTCCAATACCGAAAAGGGGTTTGGTTCCATGACGATACATCATTTCTTTTCCTTCCGAAAAGCTTGCAGGAATTATCAGATATTTCCAATTATGGACCCCAAAATTGCGAACTTATTTTTTTTTGTGAACCCTACCGGCATCAACGTACCATAATTCACCGACGTTTTTACCGTCTGATAAATTCTGAGCCTCCCCCCTTGCGCAAACAAAAATCAATGTTACTATTTACATAACTTAAGTGATTGGTTTCCATTTTAGGACACATTCTCATCCAACGTTCGGCGTCCAATTCATAAATTCCGCTTGGTCGCCGGCATCGTGTGCCTGATTAACTGGCACGTTTTACTCACTTGTCCATCATCACCCACTAAACGGCAATTAGGATGATGTGGAGATATCATTCGAAAGGAGTTACACAATGGCAAGAAAAGTTCTTATGATGTTATTTATACTCATGTTTTCTGCTGCCGCAACGGCCTTTGCCGGCAGCTATGGCAAATCGGCAGACATCGTTGATACCGCGGTTTCGGCCGGCGACTTCAATACCCTTGTAGCGGCTGTAAAAGCTGCCGACCTCGTTGATACCTTAAAAGGGGAAGGCCCCTTTACAGTGTTTGCGCCGACAGACGAGGCTTTCGCCAAGCTGCCGCCCGGTACGGTTGAAAATCTACTGAAACCCGAGAACAAAGAGAAACTGCAGGCAATCCTTCTCTACCATGTCGTTCCGGGGAAGGTCATGGCTGCCGAGGTGGTTGGTATGAACTCAGCCAAAACCGCCGGGGGGAAGAGTGTTTCCATCAGCCAGAAGGATGGCGGCGTTTACGTCGATAACGCCAAGGTCGTCAAGACGGACATTGTCTGCTCAAACGGCGTGATTCATGTGATCGATACCGTCATTATGCCGCAATAATTCGGCATCACACTAAACCATGACACAAACAATGGAAGGGTCTACTCGGCCTTTTCATTGTTTGTACCCGAATATAGTCTGCATTCGAGCCGAAAAAAATAAACGTGTGAAGTGCTAAACAAAACATCTTTCAGAGGGTTCACGGTTCCGCACTCTTTCTTAATCTCAGGCGGCGGCTTTCGATCATTTCATCCCACGCAGTTTCAATGCTGAAGCGACACCGCCGGTACTGCTGCTGATGCGCTTGATAGACGTTTTCCGGAAGGTGAACGTCGGACAAATATATCGAAATTCCGTTGGAACGGCAATCTGCGGTATGTTGCTCATAAACGATGAGCTCGCCCGTGATTACCTCGATGGCACGTTGGCATAGCCTTCTAATTTGTCCATCCGTTGTTTCATTTGACAGGTTTTCCAGAAAATTTCTCAGATCGTAATACTCCTGGTTTAAAAAGCTTGCATACCTCTGGGATGCTGACGAAGCGCTGTGAAGTTCGGTAAGGATCGCCCCGCCGGTTGTCGTTTCTCTGAGCCGTGCTGTCACATGCTTTGCCAGTTCATTCAGTATGGCGGCCAAACGCGGATAGCGGCGGCAATCGATTACCGAAAGACCACCGGCGAACCGTTTGAAGACACTGCCGCTCGCTCCATCGGGAACAGCAACGGGGTCATTGTACTGCGCAACAAAGCTGTCCACAGCAATTTTACCCAGTTCCGGAGCAGGCAGGTTCGGGTTGACTTGCAGCTGCTTGAAAATCTCTTCGAATTTGATTCCACGAATCTGAAACTTTCCAGGCGGATCGTTTACAATTCGAATTTCATCTTCGCTCGCTACCATATATCGGGTGAGGTCCTGCAGGGAATAGCCGATTTCAACCATATTGGTCAGGCAGGAAAAAAAGATCATCACATCGAACACCGATCCGCTCAAAGCGGTTTTGACGGCATCATGGAACTCTGGCTGGCTCATCACGGTGCGGCTGGTGTCATCCGGAGAAATATAAAGCGATTTGACTTTGCCGGGCATCTGCAGGATGTCGGTATCGATGATGCCGCGGCCATGGGCAAACATGCAGAAAATA
>JBDNAO010000091.1:0-7443 GCA_039768375.1 Desulfobacterales bacterium
CACCGACCAACTGTAGCACATATTTGGAACATCACACTCATCAATAGACTGAAAAGACATCGCTTTTCGGCAATTTATCCCGCTTGTAAGGTGGATGGGCCGATTAGTCAAGTGATTTGTGCCGGAGCGAGAACAGCGTCGGCCCAGCGTATAAAACACTCATGGCCTTGGGCTGCCGCGATGCACGAAAATGACGCGCCGGAGTCCGGATGAGCGGTTGCGAAAAGCGGCTGACTGTCTGAGTCGCTTTGGGGTCTTAGACCGGACCCTATGCCGATGCCGCTTGGAAGGCACGATCTTCAAGCTGCATCCGAACTCATTATTTGAAGACGGAACTGGTCCGGGCTTAGGACCCGTTGGCGGCGAGTTTCAGCCGTCTTTCGAAACCGTTTATCCGGGCGGAGGTGCCCACCCTTTTTTCCGTATTACATTCTATCTTCGTGTTAAGACACTGACGTCATACCGAGCGAGGACCGAAACCGCCCGATCGCATCCCACGCACCGATTACGCTACCCCCTCGCAAAGGCTGAAAAAATTCTTTATCAAATGCTCAAATCTCGGGGGCAGTCGTTTGGAGGCGTTTCAGAATCCGACTGTCAGCGGCCTGTTCGATGTCGTCGAGAGCAAAGTCGATGACCGCCTCGAGCAGCGCCGACTTGTTTTCAACCGGCCGTCCCTGCAGCTTCAATTCGTAAAAATTGCGGTTGAACCGCTCCAGGATTCTCGTCGACAGGTAAAACCCGGCCTTGCGCTTTTCCGCTGCGGCCGCCTTGACGGCAACTGCGGGACGCAGTTTCTGTCCGTCTCCGATGGCGGCGTTGACGGGATCGAATGGATTTTCCTCAAAAAAATCAGGCGATTTTTTGGTCTTTCTGGCCATCGTGTTGTACCCTCCATAGCAGTTTGCCATAGTCCTCGGCGCTGCTCGCGCTGGTCCGGTATTCAAAAATCGTCCTGCCCCTTACCGCTGCCTCCGACAACCGCACATTGTACCGGATTGGATCGCAGATCTGCTTGTGGAACAGCCGCCGAAGTTGCCGCAGGATGTAAAAGCTGTGGTGCGTACGCTGATCGAACATGGTCGGCAGAATATATTTCAGCTGCAGTTCCAGATTCAACCGTTGGGCGGACATCAGATATCCGAAGAATGTCTTCAGCCCTTCCAGGGCGGGGCCTTGGAGCGCAACCGGACAGAGCACTTCCGATACCGCCATCAGGATGTTGACGCTCAAGACGTCCCAACCCGGTGAGCAGTCGAAGATGAGGTAGTCAAGGATTCCATCTTTGGGCACCAGGGCGTTTGCCAGGACCCCCTGACGCACCGTTCTGGGTTGCTCGCCGAGCCAGTGTTTCAACTCCACCAGTTTAATGCCCCCGCCAAGCAGCCAGAGATTCTTGCGGCACAGGCACAGGGTATCTTTTTTTGAGATCGACTGTCCGGTTTCATCGCAACCGGTAATAAACTCGTAAAGCCCGAAACGCGGACTAACACCTAAAAATTTTGCCGCCTGCCCCTGGGTGTCGCCGTCAACCAGCAACACCTTGAAACCCTCACGGGCAAGCCCGAAGGCCAGATTGACGGCGGTCGTCGTTTTGCCGACACCGCCTTTGGCCATAGCCACGGCAATCTTGCGCATATGCGATTCCTTGATTGTTCAGTTATATTCTTTTCTTGCATTCTTCCATTATAAGAATCATCCACCACAATCAACCTGTTTTTGAGCTACGTCCCTGCCTCCCTCCTATTTTTCAGCGTTCTGACGGTCGAATCTTGACTTTTTCGTTGTGAGGTTTCATCTTAGCAGATAATAAAATAACAATACATTTCCACAGGAGAGTGCCATGCTGACCCTCGCAGAGCTTAAAAAAGACAGGGACCTGATCGACGAGATCAACTGGGACATGACACCGGAGGAAGCGGTCCGGTTATACCTGGAGTGGGGCAACAACTGGGCCCGCGGGGACGGATACGTGATTCGATCGAAAAACGACTTCACTCTCTATTTCGTCGTCAATTGCTGGTCCAAGCCCTACTACGTCTACTTGATCCGCCGAAATTCCGAGGAAGCGACCGAGTTGGCCCAATTCGAACTGCCGCAACAGTTCCAAAAACCGGTCTGCGAACTCAAAGGCGTTTATGCGATCGAAGGTGACCTGAAAAAATGGTTGAAGGAGGAATTGGGGGTCGACTAGGCGGCATGGCTCCCTCTTGCTTCTTCCCGCATATCATCGACGGACAACGGTCCTAATCTTCTTTCGAGCTTCTGGTTCCACCATGCATAAAATCGTGACCATCGGCGGCGGTAGCGGTCAATACGCACTGCTGGCGGGTCTCAGAGATTTTGAATCACTCGACATCACTGCAATCGTCTCCATGGTAGACAGCGGCGGCAGCACGGGGCGTCTGCGGGACGAACTGGGCATTCTTCCACCGGGCGATGCACTGAAGTGCATCCTGGCCTTATCGCCTCATCGCGATATCGCCCGCACCATCTTCTTGAAACGCTTCACCGCCGACCGGCGTCTGGCCGGCCACAATGCCGGAAACATGCTGATAACGATGCTGTCACGCTACACGGGCAGTTTCCCTTCCGGTATCCAAGCCCTGGCCGAGATTCTGGATGTTCGCGGCCACATCCTGCCCGTCACCATCGACAAGGCGACCCTTGTGGCGGAGTTGACCGACGGCACCCGCATCTATGGTGAAACCGCCATCGACATGCCGCGCGGCACGCAGCGTGAAAAAATCCACGATGTTTTTCTCGTTCCCCATCACAGCAATACCATTACCGTCTATCCGCCGGTTCTGAAGGCAATTCGTCAGGCCGATATGATCGTGATCGGTCCCGGCGACCTGTTCACCAGTATCGTTCCAAGCCTGATCGTCCACGGCGTCAAGGAGGGCCTGAAGAAAATCAAAGCACCGGTCCTGTTCATCCTCAACATCATGACGAAGTTCGGTGAAACCCATCAGTTTACCGGCCGCGATTTCGTCAAGACGCTCGAGGAGGCGATCGGAAGGCCGCTGAATGGTATCATTTACAACAACCGCAAGCCCAGCGCGGAACTGCTGCTGCGCTACCACGAACAGAAAGCGGAGTTTGTCGAACTCGACAACTGGGACGGCTGGTGGGACGAGCGGAAGATCTATGCTCTCGATCTGCTGGAAAGCACGGCCGGCATCGTGCGCCATGACTCGCGCAAACTCGCGGCGTTGATAAACGACCTCATCGCCTCACCTTAATCAGGGACGCATGCCGAAGCGCAGCCACTTGAAGTCGTTCTGCACCTCCAAAGAAACGTTTTTCCCGATTCTCCCCATGAACACGTTCTCCGGCTTGAGACAAATGTTCGGTTCATTGGTCTGATACTCCACGAACCCGAACGGCTCGAAGAGTCTGATCAGCATGCTGCGGTACTGTTGTGCCGTTTTCTTCGTGCCATCCAGATCCCAGGTCCAGGAATACCCGACCATATACGCGATTTTGTCTTCCACGAACGGGTCGTGCAGCAACATCGAGAGGATGCCTTTGGCCAGGCCTTGGGAGCGCCAGGCGCGGCAGGTCTCGATCACCTTGACCTCCATCATGACCTGAGACTCGAGTTCGGTCCAGCGCTCCCCTGCTTCCGGATAGGCCAGCACCCCGAATCCGACGATTAAATTGCGGTCCGCCAAGGCCAGGGTGACGTTGGCTTCGGGCTGGTCGGCATTGTCTTCCAAGCTCTGCCGTCGGGTGTAGAGAGACCGGTATTGGGCGTGGCTGCTGAACTGCGGGTTGAATATGGTCTGCCGGATTTCTTCGGAGCTGCAGAAAGAACGGATAGCCACGGCACCCATGGGTGCGGCAAGCTGGATCTCTTCTTGCCGTGGATCTTGCATAAACTCTCGTTTCTGAGCTTTCAGCTAATTTATTTAAAAATTCTTAGCGGAAATTTGGACTTTTCTGGACCGGAAGCTGTGTTCGAAACTGGAAACTTGAAACTTGAAACTCGGGAAAAAAGAACGAACTGATCCGAATCCAAGTTTCCAGTTTCAAGTATCAAGTTTCCTCGCGTTAGAAGTCACCCCAGTTCCGATGCAACCGCTTGATCATGACCTGCAAGTCGTAACGTGTCCCCCGCGGGCTCTTCACATACTCCGGCAAAACCGCCACCTTGAAAAAATCGAGCTTGCGGGCCGCCTCGATCGCCGCATCCTCGATGCCGACCACGAAATCGGCCCGTATATCGTCCAATCCCTGGTCCATGCCAAGTTGAATGAGGTCAAGCAGAATCCATGTCCCCAGACGCTTGTGTCGGAGCTCCGGCTTAACGGCGATCCTCAGTCTGCCGACATGGCGGGTGCAGCCATACCCCCGCATCAGCAGGCTGGCGTGGGCCACGATGCGATCGCCGACGAGCGCCACCATCGATATGACGTTCCCCTTGCCGATGGCCGCGACCATGCGGTGGACGACATCCGGATTCACCACATCGTGGCGCATGAACCAGCGGTCCTTTTCGGGAAGTGCCGCATACAATTCCCGCAATTTCGGTTCGTCCTTTTTTTCGAGGGGTCGGATGATCGCCTCCGTTTTGTCTTTGAGCACGACTTCCTTCGGATAACGCACCGGGTCAACCTCCTTTGAAGAATGAGATGGCACAACCATGGGTCGACTCCATCTACAAGGCCCGCAGTCGTCTGTCAAGCCTACCGAAGTACCGCCAACGGTTTGCGGTGGGCCTTGACACGAAGCCGGGTGACCGGAGTTAAACGCTCATTGGCCCTTAAGCCACCACTGGTTCCGGGTTCTGAGTTTCGAGTTTCAAGTTTCAAATTTCTATTTGCGGGTCTGATTCTATTTTCGAACTAAAAACTCATAGCCCTGCAGGTCGCCACAGTGCATGTAAATGATGCGCCGTTGAGAACAGCGGCTGACTGTCTGAGCCGCCTATGGGATCTTAGACCGGACCCAAAGCCGATACCGCATGAAAGGCACAACCTTGGTGACAACCCCGAACCCCTTATTTGAGGACGGGCCTGGTCCGGGTTTAGACCACGTTGGCGGCGAGTTTCAGCCGTCTTTCGAAACCGTTTATACGGGCGGAGGCGCACCCTTATTTTCGTGTTAAAAGCGGTCAACTGTTTGTGCGCATTTGTCCCGCGGCGGCGGGATGGCGTTACTTTTTTTCTTGACTTGTTGTGAGCGTAGCTAATATATAGCTATAAAATAACGTTTTGATATCAATTGAACGCCGTTTAGACAGTTAAGGGGGTATCATACCGATAATGTTAGCAATACTCTTATCTTAAAAAGGAGATGCGTCATGGCCGATTTAAACTGGTTGCCGCGGGAGTCCGGCAGCAAAGACCATTTTCTCTGGGGCGATGAACATTTTTCAACTGCAGCGCCCGGCATCATGTTTGAAAAAAAACCGATTCGCGACCCCAAGGGCAACCCGGTCGACGGCCTCCACTCCGCCTGGATCACCCTCAACAACCCCAAGCAGTACAACTCGTATACCACTGAAATGGTCAAAGGCGTAATCGCCGGTTTCCAGCGCGCATCGGCCGATCATTCGGTTGTGGCCGCCGTTTTTACCGCCGTCGGTGACAAGGCCTTCTGCACCGGCGGCAATACCAAAGAATATGCCGAGTACTATGCCGGCCGGCCCAACGAATATGGCGCTTACATGGACCTGTTCAACGCAATGGTCGACAGCATCCTCACCTGCAAGAAACCGACCATCTGTCGGGTCAACGGCATGCGTGTGGCGGGTGGACAGGAAATCGGCATGGCCTGCGACACCACCCTGGCCAGTGACCTTGCCATTTTCGGTCAGGCCGGTCCGCGTCACGGTTCCGCGCCGGACGGCGGCAGCAGTGATTTTCTGCCCTGGATGCTGCCCATGGAACTGGCCATGTGGAATTGCGTTTCTTGCGAAATGTGGAGCGCCTACAAGATGCAGCGCCTGGGCCTGGTCTCCAAGTGCGTGCCGGTCATCAAACAGGACGACGGCTGGCTTCGCAACCCGGCCGTGATCACCGACGCGTATGTGGCGGATGGTGAAATCGTTTACGGCGAATTCAAGACCGGCGAAGAGGCCCGCAAAGCCCGCGATGTCGTTAAAAACGCCCGATCCGACTTCTCACGGCTGGATGCCGAAGTCGACAAAATCCTGTGGACGTACACCAACCTTTTCCCCGGCTGCCTGATCAAGAGCGTCGAAGGCATCCGCCTGAAAAAGAAATTCTTCTGGGACCAGGCCAAGGTCATCAACCGCCATTGGCTGGCGGCCAACATGAACGGCGAGGCCTATCTGGGATTCACCGCCTTCAACACGAAAAAAATCACCGGAAAAGACACCATCGATTTTATCGAATTTCGCCGACGAATGGCCCGCAGCGACGCTTTCGATTTGGAGTTCATGGCGGCTGTGCTCGGCAAACCGCAAAGCTAATCGGCTAAACCACGGGGGAGAGCACCATGCTTCTCGAAGGAAAAAATGCGATCGTTACCGGCGGATCCCAGGGAATCGGGGCGGCCATTGCACAAGATTTGGCCCGTGAAGGTGCCAACGTATGCCTGACCTACCGCAAGCACGAAGAGGAAGCCCAAAAGTACGCCGAAAAAATCCGGGGTCTGGGCCGCAAGGCCCTGGCGGTCAAATGCGACATCGCCTCCTTCAAAGATGCCGCCGCCACTGTGCAGGCGGCCATAGAGGCTTTCGGCAGCCTCCAGGTCCTGGTCAACAATGCCGGGATGAACTGGGACGGGGTGTCATGGAAGATGACCGAGGAGCAATGGGACCGCGTCATCGAGGTTAATCTAAAGGGATACTTTAACTTTATTCGCCACACGGCTCCGCTTTTCAAGGAGCGAAAATACGGCAAGATCATAAACATCACTTCCATCAATGGACTGCGCGGCAAATTCGGTCAGATGAACTACTCCGCCTCCAAGGCCGGCATCGTCGGCCTGACCAAATCCCTGTCCAAGGAACTGGGGGCTTTCGGGGTCAATGTCAACGCCGTAGCACCCGGCCTGATCGAAACCGCCATGCTCAGGGAATCCGAGGCGCGCGACAAGATCATCGACATGGCGATGGCCGAAATCGTGCTCAAGCGCGTAGGGCAACCGGAGGATCTGGCGTATGTGGTGTCCTTTCTGGCCTCGGACAAAGCCCGACACATCACGGGCGAAGTCATTAAGGTCGATGGGGGGCAATACATATAATCCAGGTTCAGGGTTCAAGGTTATAGATACTGATTTCATTAACTTTATACCCCATTGTTTGGACTGGCCGCTTTAACCCTTTGAGTGAAACAGGTAATTCGCCTCGATTGACGCGTAATGTGTTTGTTAGAGATCAGTTGTGGCACTTTAACTGGGAAACGTGAACCTGGAACCATGAACCGCTCAGTCTATGTAAGACTCTGTTTTGTAAGTACTATCGAATTC
>JBDNAO010000495.1:0-3594 GCA_039768375.1 Desulfobacterales bacterium
ACCGCCGCAGCTACCGACGAGCTCTTTGACGAAATGCGGCCGCGGATCGCCGGCGCGCGTGTGGAGGAAACCGGTGTGCGTAACAGGGCCGCCTTTTACCTGCTGCACGTGCAGCGAGAACTGAAACGGGACTTTATGGTAGGGGCGCGTGCCATCGTAAAGGGGCACGGCCGGATTGATGGTCTCATAGTCGAGAAAGAAAAGCGGGTATACGAACGCGTCGAGAAACTTGCTGATGGCGGCGCGGTCCGCGTGAACCCGGTTTTGCTTATAAGCATCGATCTCGATGGCCTGACGCTGGGTGACGTCGAAATCCTCCGGGATGTCTGCGACATCGAGAATGCCTTTCGACAGCAGCTCCTCTCGTTTGTCGCCCCTGAACAGGTTGTAGACCGAATAGGCCGGCACGTGCTGCCAGCAGTAAGGGATGTAATCGCAGGCAAAGGGCTGGTTGCACTGGTCGCCGATGTGGATATCGGGTTCGGTCGAACAAGACAGCACGGCCTTGCGCGGGTCCAGGTACTCCCGCACCACTGCCATCTGCGCCTCTACGTCCGCGGTGCAGTCCTCCAAATGAAACAGTTTCCGAACCTCAAGAGGCCCGCTTTTCACGTATTGATTGTCGATGTGCATCAGAATTGACTTGCGTAAGCTGTAGCCTGCCCCGGCAAAGGCGTGGCGCTGCAGGGCCATGTCGTCGAGGTGGTAGCCCTTGACGCTCGTGGTGGACTTGACCTCGATCAGGTCCCACGCCTTGGATCCCCGACATTTTCTCATGATGTCGATCCGCGAATAGGCCCCGTCCGGTGAGCATGCGGCCGCCTCGAAGATGGCCGGCGGATTTTGTGCGACGGCTTCTTCCGTGGACTGAATGGTCGCCTTGATCTTGTAATACGCCTCGACGATCTCGATCCCGACTTCGAAGCACTTCTGCGCCAGGAGTCCCACCTCGTGGCCGCTGTCGAAAAGGTGCTGCAGAACAGCGGAGACTTCCGGTTTCAGATCCGGCCGGTGGCGGTAGAGCCATAGGGCCTTTGGGCATTGAAGCCCCTTGAGGTACTGCGATTTCGAGATGACGGGATCATTGCTCATGGGGCGCTGCCTTCAAGAAAGGGTGGAAGCTATCTCAAAATAGTTTTTAGCCCAATTTCTGCGTTGGTTCCTCGTTTCAAGTCCTCGACATGCTTCAGTACGCCTGCGGGCTGAAACTCGGGGCTGCCTTGACCTTGAACCAAAATCCTAACCTTGAGATGGCTTCTAGTGTCTTGTCACACATAAATTGTCTTATCCATTGTTGCCCGCTGCTCGATATTTCAAGCCTGGGAACATAACAATGAACATCAGCAGTATTGGTTTAGGTTTCAGATTTCAGGGCTTGCCCGCCCGCCTAAGATAATGCCAAATACCAAAATACAAGCAAGATGTGGAATTATTTTTTTTCTGGGGCCCTTAGCCTGCTCAGCCAGTGATACGTTTCCTTCAGTTTGTCGTAACTCTCTCCCAAGGCCTTGAACGTGACGATAAATTCCCAAACTTCATTGCCGATTGAAATGGGATGAAATTTCTGGTAAATTTCATTAAGGGTCACGGCGCGGCCCTAAGTGCATGTTGTGTTGATTGGATTCCGGTTAACGTATCATAATACTTCCGCTTTGGATTGTTGGGTCTCTATGAATTATCGGCCGGTGTGGTACAACAAACGATTCATAATAGTAGCGTCCTTATTCATTACCTTTCTATTTATCTTACCATCCTTATCAATTGCGTATACCCGAAAAGAACACGATAAATTTCAGCGTTCCATAGTCGATTTCCGTTCGCACTTGAATCCCCGCTTCAAAAGAGTCAAACGCAAAAATACGAAATACATCGTTGTCCATACCTCAGAACTCGGACTTAAAACGACGCTAAGAGTCGTATCTAAAGGGAAGCGTTTCCGCAGCGGCCGACGCACCAATGGCGGTCATACCCATTATGTAATCGCCCGTAACGGACGCACTTATCGCATTTTGGACAAAAAATACGTGGCCGATCATGCTGGCCTCAGCATGTGGAATGGCGCGAAAGATCTTAGCAATATTTCGATTGGCATTGAGCTGGTAGGCTATCATTATGCGCCCATCTCTGAAGAACAGTATAAATCGGTCGGCCTATTGATTGACATTCTACAAGGCGCATACAATTTGGATGATCGGGCAGTTCTGACCCACAGCCAGGTAGCCTATGGAAAACCAAACCGGTGGTTCAGGAAAAACCACCGCGGCCGCAAACGTTGCGCAAAAAACTTTGTACGCACCAAAGCTGAGTTAGGGCCGACATGGGCCTATGACCCCGATGTGAATGCCGGTCGACTAATGGCCGATGCCCAGCTAGCCGATGTGTTTTATAGCCAGGCTAAATTTGATTCGCAGGCTGATGAGGCGAATATCATTTCCAAGAGCAATACCGCGTGGGAAATTGCGGGAGAAGATTTTAACAGTACGACAACGGTATATAAATTCCCAAACGGTCGTCTATACACCGGTGATCAAATCGAAAAAAAATTCGGCTGGAACCGCATACCTGCGAAAACGGTCGTGCTGCTTAACCAGGAAAGCAGTGTTGAGTTGTTGAAAGACGACGGCCCTGTAAAAACAATTTCTGATGGAACTACAGCATGGTCTCTTGCCGGAAAATCGTATAATCGAAGAACAACGATATATTTTTTACCCTCCGGACGCATAAAGCCGGGGTCAATGATAAATGACTGGGATGATCTGCCGGCTCGAACCAGACTCATTATCGGGTACAAAGGGCCTTACAAGATGCATAAAGGCCAATCCGCCTTTCGCATCGCCGGCCCCAATTATAATGATCAAAAAACAATATACTACCTGCCTTCAAAAAAACTTCTGAGAGGTAATAAAATAAAAGACTTTAGCCAGCTTCAGTCCGGAACTCTCGTATTTCTTCCTGCTGCACTATGATACGGCAGACTACCGCCAAAAATTCGATCTTGTGAAACTTGTTCATCCTTGCCGATACTTCAGGAACATGTTAGTTAGTGCTATTTGCAGTCAAGCCCTTTCAGGACGGCAATGGACGTCTTTCTCGAATTTTGACATACCTGCTGCTGCTTCGCAACGGCTATGCGTTCATTCGGTACAGTTCCCATGAGCGAGTCGTTGAGGCCAACAAAAACCAATATTACCTGGCGTTGAGAGAATTACAGAAGAACCTGAAATCGCATACAGAATTTTCTTCAACCTGGGTGGTATTTTTCCTTGAATTATTGAAAAAACAAAAGGATGATCTGAAAGCAAAGATCGAACGGGAGAGAAAAGCCCGCCGAATGCCTGATCTGTCGGAGAATATCTTCAATCTCGCTAACGATCACGGTCGCATCACGGTCGCCGTCATATCGAGGGAACTCCGGGTGAATCGTACCACAGTCAAGAAACACCTGCAGCGGCTGGTGACCATCGGCCGACTCGTGAAGCACGGCAAGGGCCGTGGGACCTACTATTCACCATATTGAAAGCGGCGTCCATCTCAATTTTCCTTCAAACACCAGGGACTTTGGGGGACATATCAGATTATAAGTTGGCAGGGGCC
>JBDNAO010000496.1:0-5118 GCA_039768375.1 Desulfobacterales bacterium
CGATACCGGTCCCGCGAGCGCCGTGCGCCTCGGCCTCGAGGTAGAGCACCTGACCGACCATTCCGGCTTCCCAGAACAGGTGGCGGTACCGGTACGGCGTCGACCGCAGGGTTTCCCCGAAGCGCGCGATCATGCCGAGTGAAAATGCCGAAAAACCGGCAATCTCCTGGTGGCAGCTGACTTCGATGGCTTTGTGGCGGACATCACCGCGCTCGAGGAGATACAGGGGCAGGTCATCGGTTACCGACTCCCACAGAAAATCGGGTCGAAAGGCTTTGCGGAGTGTCTGAAGATCTTCGGGAGTGCGGCAGAAAAAGTAGAGTCCCCGGGCCAGGGGCGGGACGTTGTGGACGAACAGCAGCAGGTGGACCACCGTGGCGCCGAGTTCGACATCAAAGGGCACACAGTGGTTGCGCGGCAGGGTTTTGTCGAGCAAGGCGAAGAAGCGTTCCTGATCGATCGATCCGTCCGGGTCAAATGCGGTGGCGCTGCGGCGCCGGCGGATGATGTCGGCTGCCGTGAGGGGTGCCGGGGGGTGGGCGAAAAAAGGTTTGTCGCCATAGTCGCAACGGGCTTCCTCGGTGCGGGGCTTGCGGCAGATTTCGGCCGTCCGATAGACAATCTGCCAGTCGACCCGGTTCGGGCTCAGGCGGTTCGGTTGTCCGGCAATCGTCAGGTCGGCAAACGCCCGTATTACCTCTTGCGGCAGCGTGCGGGAGACCGCGGGCTTATTTTGTTCCTGCACGAAACAGACCAGATCGGGGTGCTCGGCTTCGAGCGGTTCCCAGGCCGTCCGATCGAAGCCGAGCATGGTTTCGATGTCGGCGTCCGCCAGACCGTTCAGGCAGGTGAGTTTCCAGCCCTTGAGGGCGGCCGAGAAGCCCAGGGCCGCCAGCGCGTGACCGACGTCATGATTGCAGTACCTGAAGGCCCGTTCGCCATATTTCCAGGCTTCGCGCCAGAAAATGCTGCTCAAGGCCACCATGAAGCCGTCGGTGTCGAAATGGCCGGTGATCTGTCGCCACAGGTCGTGCGGAAGGGCCGCCCGACGTTCCAGGGCGTGCCGCAGCGGGTTGTAATGATAAAGGCCCGCCTCGAGCCCTTTCATCGCCGGCAGGACCAGATGGGCCTCTGTGGGGTGAAGGTTTCCACTCGATGGGTTCATGCGCAGCGACCAGCGACTGTTTCCATATACTTTCCAGGCTGACAGGCCGAGCGAGAATTCCATAAATCCGGCCACGGTGGATAAACTGAACGGTTCTCCGACCACTTCCCGCCGCCGGTAGAGGGCCATGTGCTCGAGGGGCGGGTCCTGTGCTGCAAACGGCAGAGGGATCGTAACGGTGCCTTCGAAGAACCGGAACGGGTTCGGCTGGTTGTTCCAGTCCATGTAGCCCGGCGAACGGGCGTAGCGGTTGACGTGATGCTTCGTCTGTTCGTGGTAACGGGCGATCTCTTCGGCGGTTTTATCTACCATCGAGTGCCTTCAGTGCGTGCAGATGTTCTCGTCGAAAAAAAAACCGGTCAGCCGGCCCATGTAAAGGCTCACACAGAAACATTGTCATTCGGTTCAGTCCGGGCACGTTTCAATTGCCCGGGTCAGCACGCGCATGTGGGCCTTTTCCGCCTGGGCAACGGAGAGCAATGTGTCCCGCGCCTCCGGTTCCAGAGCCTGTTCGGCCATTGTCCGATAAAGGTCGAGGGCGCTGTATTCGATGCGCAGCGCAAGTTCGATCAGGTTCAGGCAAGTCCGGTCCGTGAGGGACCTCACCCCATCGAGCACCGCTTCAAGTGTTTCACCGCCCTCCAGGATGTCGCCGGAGAGACCAGCGAACAGGTCCTCAAATGCCGGCGGCTCGGCCGTGTGCGAAGCCCAGATGGCATAGATGGTTTGCGCGTGGGTGTTCTCAGCCTTGGCAAGCACCTCGAATGTCTCTGCAAAGGGCTCGTTGTCATGACGCTTGGCAACGGCGG
Source organism: Desulfobacterales bacterium (assembly GCA_039768375.1). Classification (GTDB taxonomy): domain Bacteria; phylum Desulfobacterota; class Desulfobacteria; order Desulfobacterales; family SG8-13; genus JARFQH01. The sequence goes on from JBDNAO010000496.1 coordinate 1,975, forward strand.
CGTAGAATCGCCAAGCGCCTTTTTCGAGGTTCATGGCCGTGTGGAGTAGGTCGGTTATTCCCTTGGCGGTGTCGAAAACGCGAACTCTCGGGAATTCTGCAAGCGTCTGTCCGTACCAGTTCATAATCCCGCCCGCCAGGTTGTATATGCCGCGTTTCGTCACCTCGGCGTCCAAAGCCAGGGTCGCAGCGGCCATGGAGCGCGCTCCGTTGCTGCAGTAGAAGATCAGGTCCTGGTCTGCGGGAAGGTCGTAGAGGCTGGATTCAAACTCGAGCAAGGGCACCAGCACAGCTCCCGGTATATGTCCGTGACGGTATTCGGCCGGTTGCCGGACGTCGATGAGACGGTAGTGCTTTTCGATGTGCGTCTCCATGAATGCCTTGAGATCCTCGGCACTCAAGTTGAGCGGACTGGAAAATTCCGTTCTGGTCATGCGCGTCCTCCGTGTCGCTTTCGATCCGTTGATTGCGGCGGGCGGCAGTTACCGAAGAAGAATTGTCGGCCGGGCGTCGATGGCAGGCAGCAGGCCGTTTTGAGCAGACGCGGAATCGTCAACGATAACACAATCTGCCGATTGTGAGCTTGTGCTTCGGTAAGGAGGGGCGTTGCGACCGAGCAGGAAATAGAAAAGGGGCAACATCTCGAGGTGTTGCCCCTTAAGTTTCTTAAAAAATCAGACCTCGCAAGAACCGCCGCAGCCGCCGCAGCCTGAGTCGATTTTGATGCTGCTGGTCAGTCTGAACCCGTAGTCGATGAAGTCGACCTTTACCGGCTGAGCTTTTTTTAAAAATTCCTTGTCGATGACATAGGTGAATCCGTCGACGGCTTTGACCTCATCGGTTTCTTTCGGCTCGTCCAGAGCCATGGCCAACGAAGGTCCACCTCACCCACCCTCATTCATAAAGATCCGGATCGGAGAGACTTCTCGTCCTTTGAAATATTCACTGATCTGACGCGTTGCCGCTTCTGTGACCTCAACCATTTTTGTCCTCCTTATGTATCAAACCGAACTGCGCAATCGCATTTCGTTTAAATTATCAGCGCAGGTAACTTAATTATACCGCTCGTATTTGTCAATCCGAAATATTTTCGGGGCGGGCCAGATAATCGGCGTACACCTTGCGGTCTCCCTCTGAAAAAAGAACGAATATGACTTTTTTAACGCCTGTTTCGGTTTCCAGAAAACGGATGGTGGTGTCGATCGCTACCCGGCAGGCTTTTTCGATCGGGTATCCGTAGACACCGCAGCTGATCGCGGGAAAAGCGATCAACTCGACACCATTTTGCGCCGCCAGAGCGAGGCTGTTCTCATAGCAGCGCGTCAGCAGCCCTTCGGCCTTTTCCGGTGTCGTGCGGTGGTAAACCGGACCGACCGTGTGGATCACGAAGCGAGCCGGTAGATTGTATCCTCCGGTAATCCGGGCTTCACCGGTCGGACAACCACCGATGGTGCGGCACTCCTCCAGAAGCTGCGGTCCGGCGGCCCGGTGGATGGCACCGTCGACACCACCGCCGCCCAACAGTGACGTGTTGGCGGCATTGACGATGGCATCGACGGTCAACCGCGTGATATCGCCTCGCCGGATGTCGATTCTGTCCCGAACCTCGGTGGTCATTCGTTGCCTCATCATTTCGTCAAATCGTCACAGATCATACAGTTTTTCATCCCTGGCCGGTTGCGCTGTCGCCGAGAGGCCGCCGCTCGATTTTTTAGCCGGCATTAAAAACGGGTCTTCACCTTCGAGCAGATCGCCCATCTCAGCCTCGATTTTATCCGGGTCTTCCCCCCGTTCCATGCGACTCAACGCTTCCTGCATTCCGTCACCGAGTTTCATGCCCGTCATGTCGGTCAGCTTGCGCATGAGGTTGGCGGCCTGGCGCGGATCGTCTTCATTTATTTTTTCAGCCTCGCCGGCCAGCATGCCCATGGCCTGCTCCATTTTGCTTTCGTCAAACGGCAGGTCGTCCAGGCTATCGTCCTCTTTGGCCTTGCCGGCGATAGCAAAGGCGGACATCCGGCGTTGAAGGTTCTTTTTGTCACATTTTGGGCACTTCGGTTTCTTGGTGGTGTTGACGGTTCTGGAAAAGAAGTTAAAGATCGTGTTGCAGCTTTCGCAGTAAAACTCGTAAATCGGCATGCGGCTCCCTCCTCTGAAGGTGCTGATCATAGATGCAGTAACGATAGTTTTAAAAATGATAAAATTAGACTCTTTTTTTGTCAACTGTCGAAAAAGGCTATATCAATCCTATGTTCAGGGTTCTGAGTTTCGAGTTTCAAATTTCTATTTGCGGGTCTGATTCTATTTTCGTACTCAAATGCGGTCACCCGGCTCCCCGCACAAATATACCCAGGACCGCTGGGAGCGTCGCGGCCCGTGTTGACTTGCCGCCGGCCATTTGATATTTGGGCCTGAAACCAAGCGTGCTCGGCGTTGTTTGTGCCGCCACCTGCTGAGGGCTTGTTCGGCCCGAATGGAAAAGATTTTATTGTAAGCGTTCACAGGGCACCGCATCTGCTGTGTTGTCGGACGCTTGAAGTACAAAAGTACGTCTGCGCGCCCGACGCCTTGCATCTACGGCACCCTGTAAACGCTTACATTTAGGTGGTTTACAGCACATCGGATGTTGCAACCCGATGAAGGGTTACGTTTTTTTATGAAACAGGGCCGTCAGATGCCCACTTGCCGATTAAAATGACATGGCAAGCCGGCAGGGCGGCGGCCCGTCTTTGAAAAGGATGAACATGATGGACAGAACCCTTTCGATTGTTAAACCGGACGGTGTGGCTCGGGGACTGATCGGCGAAGTTGTCCGACGGCTCGAGAAAAACGCGCTCAAGGTCGTGGCCATGAAAATGATTCACATGACCAAAGCCCAGGCCTGCGGATTTTACGCGGTGCACCGGAACCGCCCTTTTTTCGACAGCCTCACGGATTTTATGTCTTCCGGGCCGTGCGTGGTGATGGTCCTTGAAGGCGAGAACGCCATTGCCCGTTACCGCGAATTGATGGGGGCCACCAACTATAAGGAAGCGGCCGAAGGGACCATCCGGCGTGAGTTCGCCACCGACATCGAAAAAAATGTGGTTCACGGTTCGGATGCGCCTGATACCGCCGCTTTCGAGATCGGCTATTTTTTCAACCG
>JBDNAO010000497.1:0-4579 GCA_039768375.1 Desulfobacterales bacterium
CGAACAGGCGTGTCAGATCGTATCCGGAGGAGGATTTCGGCGCCTTGCAGCCGGTGTGGATGACAGATCCGCCCGGAAGGACCACGGTCAGCCGCATCACGTAATCTTTGGTGGCGCCGTATTTGACGGTTTGCACGCCCGAGGCGTTGTTGGCGATCATGCCGCCGATAGTGGCGTCGGCTCCGGGATCCGGCGGAAAGAACAGGCCGTGGCGACCGGCCTGCCGATTGAGTTCCTTGCGCAGGACCCCCGGCTGGACATCGGCCTGCAGGTCCTGGGGACGGATATCGAGAATGCGATCCATCCGGGTCAGGTCCACTACCAGGCCGCCGCGCGTCGGGACCGGGTTGCCTTCCGTGCTGGTGCCGGCGCCCCAGGGAGTGACCGGTACATCGTTGGCATAGGACCAGGAGAGAATTTGAGCGACCTCTTCGGTCGTAACGGGCCAGATGATACCGGCCGGCAGCATCCCCCGGTGGGGGGAGATGTCGCGCCGGTGCAGTTCGCGGTTGGACGGGCCGGTGGAAAACCGGTCGGGCGAAACGATGGACGACAGGGTTTTGGTTTGGTTAGTGTTGAGGTCTTGCATGGCGGCTCCCAGTGTCCATCCAGAAATGGCCTTTTTTCCGCTGGACTGCGTTCTCCGTGAGTTTCCGGCTGCGGCGTACTCCAGTACGCCTCACCGCAAACCCTTGTGCGGCCTTGTCCAACGAAAAAAAATCACTTTTATGAATTGGACACTCAATAGTGTCTTCATCTATTCGTGGATGGTCAATAACTGAGCTTTTGAAATCTTAGTCACTGCTCTGATGCCTGAGGGCAGTGGCACCACATTGTTGCCGGTCGATTTTTACCGTTTATTCTCTGCCAAGGCCTCGGCCAGATGTTTGACTGTCATTCGGCTGCCCCGTTTTTTGGCACCGCCGCGCAGCTGCATGATGCAGCCGGGGCACTCGGTGACCAGGACGTCGGCCCCGGTTTTTTCGAAATCATCCAGTTTGCGCACCAGGATCTCGGCCGATATGTGCGGGAATTTGCCCGAGTAGGTGCCGCCGAAACCGCAGCAGGTTTCTTCTTCTTCGGCCGGAAGAAACGTCATGCCGCCATTTTTAATCAGGGCATGGGGTGCTTCCCTGACGCCGAGTCCCCGGCAAAGGTGGCAGGGCGCATGGTAGGTCGTGCCGGTTCCGCGCGGCTCGAAAGAGTCCGGGGTCATTTTGAGCACATCGTTTGCGTAGGCGCTGAAGGGATAGACCTTGTCCGCGAATTGCTGCGCTTTTTCAGCCATGTCGGGATCGTCTGCGAAGAGTTTCATATATCCGGCTTTGAGGTGCGAGGCGCACGAGGCGCACAGGGTGACGATGGCGTCGTAGTTGCCGTTCATAAATGCCTGAATATTCTGCCGGGCCACATCACGCGCCGCCAGTTTTTCGCCCATCATGACCACCGGCAGACCGCAGCAGGACTGTTCCATGGGAAAGTCGACGGCCACATCGGTGTCCGACAATAATGTCAGGGCGGCTTCCAGCTGTTCGGGGTAGACAAAATCCTGCAGGCAGCCCGAGAAGAGCGCCACACGGCTGCCGGGTGATGCGACCGTCGGTTTGATCTGCTCCCATCGATCCCTGAAGGGCTTTTCGGCAATGGCCGGCAGAGCCCTGAAATTGTGCTCCTTGGCGAAGATGAACGGCAGGTGGCGCAGGTACTGGGTTTCGTCTGTCACCGGCCGTTGGGCCACCTGGGCCGATCTGAGCAGGGTGTGGAAGAGCTTGCGGTTGCGCAGCAATTTGCCCAGCAGCAGGCTGGTCAACGGATGGCCTTCTTCATCCTGAATAACGGCGTGGATCTCCTTAATGAGATGCGGCAGATCGATGCCGGCGGCGCAGACGGCCTTGCAGGCGCCGCAGTTGATGCAATTTTGAACCAGGTTCTTGGCCTTGTCCCGTCCGTGAAAGAAATAGGTCACGATCAGCCCGATGGCGCCGATATAGATGTGGCCATAGCGGTGGCCGCCTACCATGCGGTAAACCGGGCAGACGTTGGCGCAGGCGCCGCAGCGCACGCAGCGAAGCACCTGGGAAAATACCGGGTCTTTGGCCAGGGCCCGCCGGCCGTTGTCGAGAAACACGATGTGCATCACTTTTTTGTTGTCCGGTGCGGCGCCGCAGGCATTGCGACCGGTGATCCAGGTGACATAGGAAGTGATGCCTTGCCCGGTGGCGTTGCGCGGCAGCACGCGATTGATCAGCAGGGCGTCGTGAAGCGTCGGTAGCAGCTTGTCAAGGCCGATCAAGGCCACGTGCACACGCGGCAAGGTGGTCACCAGGCGGGCATTGCCCTCATTTGTGGTCAGACCGATGGTACCGGTGTCGGCCAAGGCAAAATTGGCACCCGATATCCCCATGTCCGCTTCGACATACTTTTGTCGCAGTTCCCGGCGGGCCACTTTTACCAGGCGTTCGATCTCGGATTCCTGCTTGTGACCGGTGACCTCCGTGAACAGGTCCGCCACCTGGTAGCGCGACAGGTGAATGGCCGGCATCACCATGTGAGACGGGCCCTCACCGCGCAATTGAATGATCCACTCGCCCAGATCGGTTTCGGTGACCTCGAAACCCTCGGCTTCGAGATCGTGGTTCAAGAGGGTTTCCTCGGCGGTCATCGACTTGGACTTGACGATCTTTTTCACATCGTTGTCGCGGGCGATGCGGGCGATGATCGCATTGGCTTCGCCGGCTGTTTGGGCCAGATGGACGTGAACGCCCGCTTTTGAGGCATTTTCTTTGAATTCCTCGAAAAGCGCATCCATCCGCGCCAATGCGGCATCCTTGGCAGCGGCAATCTCTGCTACCAGGCCCTCCACGTTCATTTCGGCAAAGGCGTTGGCACGGCCGGAACGGTAGGCGACCGCGAACTTGTCCATGGCACTGCGCAGGAACGAGTTCTGAAGAGCGTCATCGACCTCTTTTTTGTATTCTTTTAGATTACGGGCTTCCTGCATCAGTTGTCCTCCAGGAGCAGAATGTGAAGTTCCAGCGGGCCGTGAACGCCCAGTGCCAGGACCCTTTCGATGTCGGCCGTGCGACTGGCCCCGGTGATGAAGGCCAGGTAACTGGGAGCCGTTTGCATGGTTTCCTGTAGTTCTTTTTCAAGATCGTAGGCGCTCGGCCGGATTTTCGACTTGGGTAGAATACCGATGTGAATCTCGCTGACCATTGTCGATAGCCGGACGTCTTCACTGCCCGAGTCGATCACCAGGGTGCCGGTTTCAGCGATGCCGTAGTCGATGAAAGTCAGGCCGATGTCGATTCCGGACAAATGTTGGCGCAACCCATCAGTCACCAGCCGAATGCCTTTGTCCGCACTCAGTTCTTTGAGCATTTCGGCCTGACCCGGCGGCAAAGCGGGGGCGGCGATGATTTTCTCCTGCTTGAGATCGCAAAGCGCTTCGGCTTCCGGAGAGAGGAAATCGTCGCAACCGGAAATTAACAATTGGCAGGCTTGTTTGCGCTCACAGAGATCAACGCAGTATTCAAAAGCTTCCCGGGTGGTCTCCACATTCGATACGATGGCCGATACCAATTCGGCCTTGTGTTTGAAGCGGGTGTGAAGGTCTACCGCTGAAAGCGTTGCTGATGGCATTGGGTGCATCCTCCTGAAGGCGAAAATTTCGAAAATTAGTATACGGCGGGGGCTCCGATATGATTGGTTATACCACTATTACATTTTGAGTTTTATATCTGTCAAGGGCAACCTATGCCACCCAAAACCCGCTCCAAGTCTATCTGATGCGTTCCTTCTACGACTATCTCTTTGTGGGCATCAAGGAAAATCTGGCCTGCCTCCATAAAGAACCGGCCAACATCGAAAAAATCATTGCCCAACACACTTCTGTTTTCAGGCCATTCGGGATCACGACCCCGAGCGCGCCTTCGATACTACGCGATCCCACATCGACTTTGTTCTCGATTTTTTCAGCAAGCGCCGAAGCCCGAGTCTCCGCTGAAAAATTCAAAATGCGACATTTCCTGAGCGGATGCCTCCGGAGGGAGAGGGTCGCCTTTTGCCAAGCGGGTTTTCCTATCCACGCGACCCCAGTCGCAGCCCGCCGTGTATGAAATACACCTCACCGGCCAGGGCTTCATTGCGGTAGAGCTCGCCCGCCAGAGAGGCGATCTCTTCAGGGGTGACCAATCGACCGATCGGCACGTCGCTCAGGATCTTATCGAGCGCCTTCTGGTTCATGTTCTCCAGGATCGGCGTGGCGCAATATCCCGGCGCAATGGCTACACACCGTATTTTTCCTGTCAGACCGCGACGGAACAATTCGGCGGTAATCACTTTCGGCATCACCGACACGGCGGCTTTGGTGGCTGAGTAATTGATCTGGCCGGCTGTCCCCAGGGACCCGGTGGAGGAGACCAGGCAGATCAGGCCGCGGCAATCGTTATTGATCATCCGTTCGGCACACTCGCGCACGGTCAGGAAAACGCCGGTCAGGTTGATGTCGACGACTTTCTGAAAGTCCGCCAAGGCCATTTTCGATTTTACCTTTCCGGGCTCGCGACTGGTGGCGAGC
>JBDNAO010000498.1:0-4934 GCA_039768375.1 Desulfobacterales bacterium
TCGCGGCGGCCGGCAACGTTACAGACTCTGCTATCACCGTTTGGCCCAAGAAAACCGCCGCAAAAACCGCATCCTGCCATTCCAGGCATCGGGATAAAGGGCCGGAGCCGACGGCGCCGGACGCGAATTACGGGGCCGTGATCGGTGAGATCCTGGACGGATCAACCGTCGGTTTGATCATTCTGGATGCCGATGCGAAAGTCGTTTGGGCTAACCGGGCTCTTGAACGTTATTTTGGAGTGACAAAGGGTTCATTGATCGGAAAAGACTACCGGCAGATCATCGACCGGCAGTACAAGGATATCGTCGAGGATTTTCGGGAGTTGGCCCATAGGCTGACGGCCATCTCCACCGAAGGCAGCCCTGGGGAGCCCTTCGAGTGCCATGTGCTGCCCGGCGGGCCGCGCTGCGAGCGTTGGCTTGAGCATCGCAGCCAGGCGATTCAGTCCGGCGTCTTTGCCGGCGGCCGCATTGAGTACTTCACCGACATCAGCGACCGCAAAAAGATGGAAGAAGCCGGACGACGGTTGAATGCTCAGCTTCAGCAAGCCCAGAAGATGGAGGCGATCGGAATCCTCGCTGGCGGTGTAGCCCATGATTTCAACAACCTCCTGCAGGCCATTTCGGGATACACCCAGCTGCTTTTGATGAATAAGCCGGCCGATCATCCGGATGTGGATATGCTCAACGCTATCGAAAAGGCCTCCGGTCGGGCCGGTTCACTGACCCAACAGCTCTTGGCCTTTAGCCGCAGGGTCGAAAGCCGGCTGCAGCCGACCAACCTCAACACCCTGATCCGACTGGTCAAGAAGATTCTGGACCGCACTCTACCCAAGATGATCCATATCCGGCTTGCACTGGCCGATAATCTTTCGGAGATTGCCGCCGACGATGTTCAGATCGAACAGGTGCTCATGAACCTGGCGCTCAACGCACGGCAGGCCATGCCTGACGGGGGACAGTTGACGTTTGCCACCCGCAACGTCTTTATTGACCTTGCAGGCTGTGCAGCCCGCCCGGATCTGCCGGCCGGCGAATACGTCCATCTGTCGGTGACCGACACGGGTTCCGGAATGGATGATAAAATCCGGCAGCATATCTTCGAGCCTTTTTATTCCACCAGAGGTGTCGGTGAAGGTTCCGGCTTGGGTCTTTCCATGGTGTACGGTATCGTCAAGAACCACGGCGGCTGCATCGAATGCACCAGCGATGAGGGACGCGGGACGGAATTCAACATGTATTTCCCGGTCCCCACTGCCGAAACGTCGGCCGGCGCGCAGCGAACAGACAGGAAAGGGGATCAACTCGTCGGAGACGAAACCGTGCTGATTGTCGACGACGACCCCGCCCTTGTGACTCTGGGACGACATGTTCTGGAGCGATACGGTTATCACGCGCTGACGGCCGAAAGCGGCGAAGCGGCCCTGGCAGCTTATCGGGCGCACGGTGAGTACATCGATCTGGTCGTCCTCGACCTGAATATGCCCGGGATGGGCGGTGAGAAGTGCCTGGCTGAAATGGTGCGGTTGAAACCGGATATCAAGCTCATCCTTACCAGCGGGCATCCGCCTGACCTGTGCGAGACGATCGCTGCTGCGGGTTGCGAGTTCATCGGAAAACCGTATCCGCTGAATGCCCTGCTTCGTAAAGTGCGGGAGGTACTGAACCGCTGAGTGCCTCTCTGAGGTCCATTTTCGACTCGTCTTCTGTGCCTACCCATGATTTTTCGTGGCCCCTTCGCTTTGCAATCCAACCCTTCCCTCCAGATGGAATCATCGACTTTCTCTAAAGAGTTTAGACTTTGCTGTAATCGTGCTAACGTCCACTTCCTGATGGGAACAAGTATATGACGAGCATAAGCACTTCCCGAGAGATTTTTTTAGAGCGGGTTCGAAGTGCGCTTGCACACGTGCCGGGCACCAGGATAAGGGGAGGGTGTCCGTCGACGCATGGGAACAGGGAGTGGGCGGCAGCCACACGGGGCGACGTTTTGCGGCGCACCCGGGAGGACCGGCTGGCCCTGCTCGACCTCCTGATCGAACGGGCCCGGATCACCGGCATGACGGTAATCCCCTGTCCGGGGGTTAACGCCGCGACCCGGGCCGTGGTCGCGCTTGTGCAGCAAAAGTCCCGCGGCAAGGATAATTTGGTGGAAGCGGTCGCCTGGCGGCATCCATTTATCGATCGACTAGTGCTCGAACCGGAGTTGTCGGCGCTGGCGCCGCCGGTTCGGCTGAACAGGGCCGGGCTCAACAGCCGGAGCTCTTTAGAATCGGCACGGCTGCAGAGCCGTCAACAAGTGGCCGTGGCCCTCTTCGGTATCACCTCGGCCGAGTGGTGCGTGGCGGAGACCGCGACCCTGGTGTCCCGCACCCATGCGGGTCGGGACCGGTGGATGTCGGTTGTGCCGCCTGTCAACATTGTCGTGCTGCCGCTCGATGTCCTGATCGCCGACCTCAAAGAGCTTTATGCTCTTCTGCTTTGCAAAGCCGAGGTATCCGAGCCGAACCTGACGAATTACATGAGCCTGATATCCGGCCCGAGCACCACCCGGGACATCGAGAGCGTGCCGGTCACTGGCGCTCACGGGCCGCGGGAAGTGCACATCTTGGTGGTTATTTGAAAGTTGGACCGTTGGTGAAATTTCATGACGTCCCTTAGGTCGGGCAAAAACACGGTCAACGCTTTACCCATGATTGAATCCTGTAAGCCTCCAGATCGTCCGGGTGCACGTACAAGGCCGACAGGACCCGATCGCGGATGGAAACACCCTCCGCGTGGACGCTTTCCGGATTTCCCGATACGAGGGGGTGCCAGGGCGGAAGATCCCTGCCTTCGGCAAGGCGGCGATAGGCGCAGGTGTCGGGCAGCCAGTGCAGAGATTTGAGGGTCGCGGCCGTCATTCTGATGCAGTCGGCGTTCAGCTCATGGCGCCGGTCGTAAATCCGACAACGGCAGTTGGCGGTGTTAAGATGCCGGCAGGCCACTGCCGTGTATTCAACCACCTCGGTCTCGGCATCCTCCAGTTTTTCCAGGCAGCAGATTCCACAGCCGTCGCAGAGGGACTCCCATTGTTCGGCAGTCATTTTTCCCAACGATTTGTTTCGCCAAAACGGTAAATTGGTTTTTTGCCGCGACCGGCGCCCGGTGAGTTTCATTGGTTCGAGTTTCCGTGTAAAGCTTGAAATAAAATGGACACGGATTTCGCAGATTGACTCAGATACAAGAGCTATGGGTCTCGGCGAGAAATAATTACACAAGATTGCGCAGGATTTTGGTTCGTCTACACGGCACATACGCCGGCGCATATCGGGATATGTGTTGGTGGATGTAACGCGGTAGACGGGCCAAAAAACAAGCAAGATGTGTAATTATTTCTCGCCGCGGCCCTTATATCCTGAGCACTATTTTCCCAACATGTTGCTTCTTTAGAAAAAGGGATTGAGCATCGCGGATTTCTTCCAAGGCAAACGATCGGGCAACGACAGGCGCTATGGCACCTTGCTCTATGCGCTTAATCAGATTGCTGAACACCTCGGGCTCAAGAACGGTACATCCGAACAGGCTGAGATCTTTCAAATACAGGGTCCTGACATCCAACTCCACCAGCGGACCGGCAATAGCACCCGCCACAGCATACCGCCCACCGGGGCGCAACACTTCCAAGTACTGCGGCCACTTATCACCGGCCACGAGGTCGATCACGACATCCACACTGTTTTCTCCAGGTTCTGCGATTAGATCTGTTTCTCGTGAAATCGTCTCGTCCGCACCCAGTTCGTGCACCGCATCCGATTTGGCCGGTGTGGTTACCGCCAGAACATATGCGCCACGGGCCTTGGCCAGTTGAACAGCAGCGGACCCGACACCGCCAGAGGCCCCGGTCACTAAAACGCGTTCTCCTGATTTAAGGTGTGCACGTGTCAGCATGTTTTCGGCCGTAGAATAGGAGCATGGGAAGGATGCCAGATCAATATCGGACAGTTCACTGTCGATTTTGTAGGCATGTCGGGCAGCCACAACTGTAAATTCAGCAAAGCCACCATCACACTCTGAACCAAAGAACCACGGTTGGTCGAGTTTTTTACCGTGTGCCTCCCTTAGACAGGGTTCGATCAATACCCGCTCACCAATTCTGTCGGAGCTGACTTCTCTACCTACTGCAATAATATGGCCGCATACATCGATCCCCTGAATGCGCGGGAAATTGAGCGGCTGACCCGACCAACTGGCATCTTCGCGGGCGCCTTCATTTTTTGAATACCAAGCCGTCCGTGTGTTGATATCCGTATTGTTGACACCCGCTGCGGCAACGCGCACGAGCACATCGTGCGGCCCTGGGACGGGTACCGGTATATCCTGACGGATGTCCAGCTTGTCCATACCACCATGTCCAATCAACCACACCCCACGCATCGTCACGGGCAACTCAGTCATCACTGCCTCCATTAATTTGTTTCAAAGCTGCGGTTTCTGCAGCTTGGATGGCTTGATTACCGACTATCGGCCAGGCTGCAGATGCACCTTCATGAAGTAAAAAAAATTCCTTGGACAATGCAGATTGCCCACTTCTGTGGGACATCATCTGGGCATTGAGGAGTATAGAAGACGTTGTTTCCAAGGTCGACTAACCTTCAACTGCTGGACTCGTCAACTTATAGTTAAGAAGAAAAAATTTTAATTTATCAGGAGAAAATGCTCCGTCGGTAAGCTCTTCGAAATTTTATAATGTTACAGCAGGCTGGATATCCGTTTGGCTGAAATCGTCTCCTTTAAAAAGCAACGGTTCTCCTGAATATTTGGCCAGAGCATAGGCACAGCAGTCTCCGATGTTCAGGCCTGCTGGATGGTTGCCTTTTCCGTACTTCCTCCAGGCTGCCCTAGCGAGCTCAGCCTGATCAGCATTCATGGCAACGATTTCAATTTGGGCACGA
>JBDNAO010000499.1:0-4011 GCA_039768375.1 Desulfobacterales bacterium
CAACCGTTACGCCCGTCCGACCTCTTTCAAGGTATCTTTGAAGACACGGTAAAAAAATTCATGGTCGGTGAGACCGCGCTGAATGATCTTGCCGATATCGTCGATATTTTTGGAATTGACGATAAGGTTGACGCTGTGCCGGAAGGCCATCATTTGATCCATCGTCCGGTATTGACTGCTGATCATGGTGACGTATATGTCTCGGCGCGCGCTCATGTTGAGCCGTTCGAGATACAGCAACACCATGTTCGTGTCGGGGCCGGTACAGTGAAAGGCCTCGTTGATCACCACCAAGTCATACTGGTGATAGCGCATCTTCTTGAGTGCATCCCGTCCGCTCTCCGATACCGTTACGTGGTATTCGAGGAGATTGAGCGTGTCGACGATCTTTTTGAGCATCACCGGATCGGACTCACATGCCAGGGCCGTGTTGCCTTCTTCCTCGATGAAGTCGAACGGTTTTTCGGAAGCATTGTAGCCGGTCTCCTCCAGGCCGTTTTTCAAAAGATGTCCGGCACCGCTGGGAGCGGCAACCGTGATCTGGCCCTTACACTTCGGGCATGACAGGCGGGTGGCCTTTCCGGCCGGAACTTTTTCATCCGACAGCTTGAATCTGCTCTGGCAATTTTCGCACGTAATTTCCATAAAACCGATTCGACTCCCTCCTGTGAAAACCCGCGGTTTCGTCCGGCGTTACCGGGCTGTTTACGTCAGTTGACTTTGTAGCTGCGATCGAGTTCGAGCTTGTCGATGTCCGACGTTGCCTCGCCCCGGGCGCTTTTAAGCGAATCGATGCCACGCCCCACGATGCCTCTGCGCGAAGCAAAGGCCAGTGCGGTTTCCTCGGTTACCAGACCGTGTTCATACAGATCGATGATGTGCCCGTCAAAAGTGGTCATTCCGAATGCCTGGCCGGCCTGCATTATTTCGTAGAAGGTTTTGCCTTCGGATTCTCCGTTCATGATGGCGTCCTTGACCCGCAGATTGGTGCCCAGGATTTCGAAGGTGGCTGCCCGCCCGCCGCCGATTTTCGGTAGCAGCCGCTGGCAGACCACCCAGCGCAGGGTGTCGGCGAGTCGGATGCGAACCTGGTGTTCCTCTTCGGTGCTGAACATACCCACGATGCGGTTGATGGTCGAGCCGGCGTCGATGGTGTGCAGCGTCGTGAGGACCAGGTGACCGGTTTCGGCCGCACTCAGGCCGATTTCAACCGTCTCCCGATCGCGCATTTCGCCCACCAGGATCACCTTGGGTGCTTGCCGCAGGGCCGCCCTGAGGCCGCTGGCGTATGAGTCGAAATCAACGCCGTGTTCGCGCTGGTTGAAGGTCGAGTTCTTGTGGGGGTGCTGGTATTCCACCGGATCTTCGAGCGTGACGACGTGCACCGAGCGATCCTCGTTGATGACGTTGAGAATGGCCGCCAGTGACGTCGTCTTACCTGAACCGGTAGCGCCGGTGACGAACACGATGCCGTTTTTTTCCTTGGCGATCTTGTACATGGCCCCGGGCAGGTGCAGTTCTTCGATTGTCGGAATCTTCGATTCCAGTTTGCGCAGAACGATCGAACAATATCCGCTCTGAGAAAAAACGTTCACACGGAAGCGCGCCTTGCCGGGCAACGAGTAGGAAAGATCGCAAGAGCCTGAGTTGAGGAAGGTTCGCGTGAGACGCCGATCCTGGTTCATGAGATTTAAGGCGAAGATCTCGGTCTGGAAGGGCGTCAGCTCTTTGAAAGGCGGCCGCATTTCGACCGAAACCAGTTCTCCATCGCTTTCAACCTGCAACGGCTTCCCAACCGTCAGGTTCAGGTCGGAAACGTTCTTGTGAGAGTCGAGCATGCGCGTGAGGATATGGTCGATTTCCTGTTTTTTCATGGCAGCACCCTCGGATCAAACTTCGGTGAAATCGGTGGGCGGTGAGGTCAACAACGGCCTGAACTTGGCTTTTTCATTGGCCTTTATGTAGGCCTCATCGGAACTGATCCAACCCCGCTTGTACAAATCCATAATGGCATCATCCAACAGCTGCATACCGTACTTTTTACCGGTCTGGATCATGGAGGGCAGTTGATGGGTCTTGGCCTCTCTGATCAAATTCCGGACCGCTGAATTGGCGATCAGTATTTCAAGCGCCACGCAGCGGCTTTTATTGTCGATCCGTTTGAAGAGCACCTGTGCGATGATGGCTCGCATGCCGTCGGCCAGAGTCGATCGGATCTGGGCCTGCTGATCGGCGGGAAACACCTCGATGATGCGGTCCACTGTTTTCACCGCACTCGTGGTATGCAGCGTCCCGAAAACCAGGTGCCCGGTGGAGGCCGCCTCGATCGCCAGCGCAATTGTTTCCAGGTCGCGCATTTCGCCCACCAGGATGATATCCGGATCTTCGCGCAGGGCGCCGCGCAGCGCCGATGCAAAAGAGCGGGTGTGGATGCCGACCTCGCGGTGATTTACGATGCAGCCCTGGCTCTGATGGACAAACTCGATTGGATCTTCAACGGTGATGATGTGGTCTTTGCGGTTGCGGTTGGCCACATCGATGATCGATGCCAGTGTCGTGGATTTGCCACTACCAGTAGGACCCGTCACCAGCACCAGGCCTCTGGGCAAGGTCGCCAGCTTTGATATCACCGGCGGCAGACCGAGCTGCTCGGCGGTCATGATTGAGGTGGGAATTTCTCTGAATACGGCGCCGACACCGTTTTTCTGCATGAAAAAGTTGGCCCGATAGCGGGCCAGACCGGGAATTTCGTAGCCGAAATCGACATCGCCGGTTTCCTCGAAGACCTTGATCTTTTCTTCCGGGGTGATTTCGTACAGCATGCCCCGCAGGTCATCGTTGTCCAGAACTTTGTATTTGATCCTTTCAATGTCTCCCCGAATTCTCAGGGAGGGCGGTTGGCTGGCGGTAAGGTGCAAATCCGAGGCACCCTGCTCGTGCATCAACTTGAAAAACGCATCAATTTTTGCCATCAATTACTCCGGAAGAAGCTGAATTTTCATTTTCCGACCGGCATCCGCAACCGATCGAAGACAGGTTGACAGCCAATGCGGATCAGGCCTTGTTCTGCTGAAGCAGCTTGATCTTGGAGTCCTCGTCGTCCATCGCCTTCATGCCTTCCTTGCTGATTTCCAGCAGCTTGCCATGCGCTTCGATCACCGAACTGATCTGGACCTCGATCTGCATCCGCTGACGTTTGAGTTCCGCAATATCCTCATGCAGCTGGGCCAGCCGGTTATGGGCCTTGTTGAGGATTTTTTCGGCTTTCACTTCCGCTTCGGCGACGATAAGTTCGGCTGATTTCTGGGCATTCTCCTTCATCTGTTCGATGACCCGCTGGGAATTGAGCAGCGCACGCTTAAACGCGTCTTCCCTATTTTTGTAGCCCTGGATCTCGAGTTGTAGCCGGCGGAACTCCTCTTTCAGGTTTTCGTTTTGTTTCAGCAGGGATTCAAACGCATCGGCCATTTGATCCAGAAAAAAATCCACTTCCTGAATGTCGAAGCCGCGGAATCTTGTCTTGAATTTTTGCTGCTGAATATCAAGGGGTGTGAGATTGACCATTTGCCACCTCCTCAGGCGTTGTTTACAGCATCGATTGGGAGAATCTCAGAAGGCTGTTCACAACGAAGATCTGAAGAAAATAGATGACCAGAATCACCACCACCGGCGCGAAATCGATGCCGCCGAAACTCACCGGTAGCCGGGATCGGACCTGATACATGACCGGTTCGGTCACCTTGTAGATAAAGCGGACGATCGGATTGTAAGGATCCGGGCTGACCCAGGAAAGTACAGCCCGCGCGATGATGATCCACATGTAAAAAAAGAGAACATAGTGAAGGACATTGGCGAATGCCATGATAAAATAGCCGACGAAATACATGGGTGGTCAGACCCTTTATATTGACTGGCCGTGTTAAATCAGGTGCGCTCGGTGTCTTAAAATTCTTTTCAAGGCCTTCGAGACCGCCGCGGGTATTTATGACAATATCGCCGGCGGCGGTGTAA
>JBDNAO010000500.1:0-2683 GCA_039768375.1 Desulfobacterales bacterium
AGAACAACTGGCGGCAGGGGTCACACCGGACTTTGTCCGGCTGAGCATCGGCATCGAAGACATCGACGACATCACCAACGATCTGGACCAAGCCCTCGAAGAGGGTGTTGGTTGCAAGTTGTAGCATTAGCACGAAAATAGAAACTTGAAACTTGAAACTCGAAGCCCGGAACCAGTGCTGGCTTAAGGTCCATGAGCGTTTAACTGACAAAACTGGCCTAACCGACGCAGCCGACACAACCGCTTGGTGACTTTCGAACGACATGAACATCCGGGAAGAACTCAAACGTCGCGCGGCCGATGCCGCCATGGAACAGGTACAATCCGGCATGGTGCTGGGTCTCGGAAGCGG
Source organism: Desulfobacterales bacterium (assembly GCA_039768375.1). Taxonomy (GTDB): domain Bacteria; phylum Desulfobacterota; class Desulfobacteria; order Desulfobacterales; family SG8-13; genus JARFQH01. The sequence goes on from JBDNAO010000500.1 coordinate 353, forward strand.
CACGACCGTTGTGTATGCACTGCAACGCTTGGCAAAAATGCTGCGGGCCGGAAAGATTGTTGATATATGCGGCGTACCGAGTTCGATTCAAACAGAAATACAGGCCCAGCAACTGGGGATCCCGCTGACCGGCCTCGACCGGCACCCGATCCTCGATTTGACTTTCGACGGAGCCGACGAGGTCGATCCGGACTTGAACCTGATCAAAGGCGGAGGGGGCGCCTTGCTGCGCGAAAAAGTCCTGGCCCAGGCCAGCCGGCGCACTGTTTTCATTGTCGACCAGAGCAAGCTGTCACCGCGCCTCGGCAGCCACTGGCCGCTGCCCGTGGAAGTCATTCATTTTGCCGTTAAAAGCATCGAAAATTATCTGACATCGATCGAAGCGAGCGTCGAACTGCGACAGACCGCCGAAGGCACCCTTTTTCGAACAGACCAGAACAACGTTATCATTGACGCAAATTTCGGTCCCATCGAAAACGCAAGAGAACTGGCCACCAAACTCGCGGATCGGGCCGGCATCGTCGCCCACGGTCTCTTTCTGGATATGGCCGACGAGGTGATCGTTGCCGAGGAGCATGCCGTCAGGCACCTCAGGCGCTCGTTTTAATCATCGGAGGTGTATGGGTGTCAAATGTCAGCGGCGCCTTTGCGCCGCAAGCATCCAGTATGATCGAATCGGAAACGTTTAAGTTTCGGTGAAAATTCCAAATCGCAAATAACAAACAAATCACAATGACCAAAATTCAAAATGACCAAATACAACATGCAAAGCACCTGGACCGGCGGCGGTGAGAGACTGGCCCTGATCGACCTGGTTTTGCCGGCTTCAGAGGCAAGTGAACTCGCGACCGGTTTCTACTACTTGTGGCCGACAGCGGCCGGCGGCAGGTAAGCGGTATGCAAACCGAAAAATTCACCATCACCGTTGAGGTTGTGCCGCCGGCCTGTCCAGATGCCGCTGCGCTTCTCTCCGCGTTACAATCGCTGAAGGCTCTGCCGATCGACGGTTTCAGCGTGGCCACGAATCCCGTGGCAAAACCGCGCATGAGCGCCATGGCCCTCTGTACCCTCATCCAGCAAAAAACGGGCCGACCAGCGGTTTTGCATTGCACCACCCGGGACCACAACCGATTGAGTCTTCAGGCACTGCTGTGGGGGGCCGTCGCCCTGGGCATCAAAACGGTTCTCGCATCCACGGGCGATTTTGTCGCCCTCGAAGACCGGTCGAAGACAACCGAGGTGCGTGACGCGGATGTCTTCGATCTGGTTAAAATGACCCGTGCAGCGGGCCTTCGAACCGGCGTTGTTCTGGATCCGCACCCCGAGACCAATGGCCTGAAACAGGCGGTCGAACGGCTGAAAAGAAAAATTGAAGCCGGTGCCCATTATGCCGTGACTCAACCTCTTTACGACGAAGCCGCGGCAGACGAATTGGCCGAGGCCGTCCGGTCAATCGGAATTCCGGTTGTCATGGGAATCCTCCCCTTGCGCTCTCATCGTCATGCCGAGTTCCTCCACCATAAAGTGGCCGGCATTGCCGTTCCGCGTGCGGTTCGGGACCGCATGCGCCAAGCTGAAAACCCGGCGGCCGAAGGCGTGCAGAATGCCGCCGAATTATTGACCCTGGCCCGCGATCGGTTTGCAGGTGCCTGCGTCATGCCGCCTTTCGACCGCTATGAGATCCTGACCGACATGCTGCTCGAAAATCCAAAATGCTGACCAATCGATGGACAGGTGGTGAATCTTGGTTCTTCCGGTTTTCGCGACTTTTTTTGCCGGGCGTTTATCCTGCCGATAGGGCCTGCGGGTCACCGGCGGTTGGAAACAGAAGACCGTAAAGATTGGAGGGACCTGACTTATCGAGGCCCGCTGCGGGAAAGTGATCTGTTTGTTATTCCCTTTTCACGGTTGTAAAAACGGGCTATCGTGCCGGGGGCGATGCCGAGAAAGTAGGCGGTGATCGCCGACTGGTTGACAAACCAGGTTCTCCATACGCCGAAGTGGAGCCACCGTCGGGCCGATGTGGTGACCGAGGCCGGCAGGACGATAATGCGGCCTTTTTTCTTTAATCGGCTGACCAGTTCGAAATCCTCCATGATCGGCAGATCGGGATAGCCGCCGACGGTCCGAAAAGTCTCGGCCGCCAGGAAGAGCGCTTGATCTCCATATGGCTTTTGCAGGTAGCGGGAACGCCAGTTGGCCACAAACTCCATGATGCGCAGAGAGGGCAGCGACGAATCGATGCCGAGTGCAAAAGCCCCTGCAACCGCACCGGGCTGTGACAGGGCCCCACGAACCTGACCGTCATAACCTTCAGGAAGACGCGTGTCG